>NZ_RAZO01000033.1:0-35732 GCF_004307535.1 Pseudomonas sp. Sample_9 | reverse complement strand
GGGATGTGTTTGTGCGCAGTGACCGGGGCATGAACACCTTCGGCATTCACCTTCCGGTCTGAATGCTCAGCCAAGCCCTGTGGCGAGGGGATTTATCCCCGCTCGGCTGCGCAGCAGTCGCAAATCCTGTGCAAAAGGTCCAAGAATCTTTGAGGCTGGAATTCTTGGGGCCGCTTCGCAGCCCAACGGGGATAAATCCCCTCGCCACAGGCCACCATCACGCACAGACCGGGTTGTTACCCGTGCCGATCTTTGCTTTTGCTGTAACAGTCATTTATGAAAATCACGCTGTTTCCCAACCCTCGGCAACCTTATCTTTGCCCGCACCAAACAGCACTCGCCAAGCGAGAAGGTTTTCAAGATGTCCAACAGTATGGGTATTGCCAGCGCATTCGTTTTGTCCTCATTGATCCTGTCGCCGATGGCGATGGCTGAAGAATCGCAAACGTTCGTCGCGCAAAAAGTCGCTCGCGCACAGGCATTCGATCAGCATCAGGCCGAAGTGATGGCCAAGGCTCAAGACGCGACGCAATCCCCACAGGCCGCTACTTCCCAGGCTCAAGCGCTCGAGAAAGACAGCTGAGTCGCACCGCGAAAGATTTCCCTCGACGCGGTTGTTTGGCTCTTCCCGTTCAACCGTCGTCACTCCAGGCCGCTGCCATTCAGCGGCCTTTTTTCGTTGTGGTCTGAAAGCCGTCTGCTGCGTCTGTAACAACAAGAAACATCAAGCCGCTCAAGAACCAGAGCGGCCCGCTGACCCAAGGAGCCCCACCGCACGTGTTTTACCCTGTCCGCCTCACCCCGCTGTTCATTGCAATTGCCGCAACGATTGCCCCCGCTGTCCACGCCGATGAGTCTGCCCAACAGGGCTTCGTCGCAGGCTCGAGCCTCAACCTCAACGCCCGCAACTACTACATGAATCGCAACCGCTTGCAGAAGGCCGACGACAATATCGAGTGGGGTCAGGGTTTTCTCGGCGTGTTCCAGTCCGGCTACACCGAAGGCACGGTCGGCTTCGGCGTCGATGCCCACGCCATGCTCGGTTTGAAACTCGACGGTGGTGGCGGGACCGACGGTTCGAGCATCCTGCCGATCAGCGATGGCAACGGCAAAGCGCCGGGCTCGTTCTCCACCGCAGGCGGGACGTTGAAGTTGCGCGCCTTCGATACCGAGTTGAAGGCCGGTGATCTGTTCCTCACCAACCCGGTCATCGCCGGCGGCGACACGCGGATGCTGCCGCAGACCTTTCGTGGCATCAGCCTGAGCAACCACAGCTTCGACGGCTGGTTGATCGAAGGTGGCCAGGCCAGTTTCACCAAGCCCTATAACCAGAGCGGTCATACCCGCATCGGAACGTCGTACGGTTCGCTCGCCGACGGTGACGAAAGCCAGCACCTGAACTGGGCCGGTGTGGCCTGGAGCGGAGTTGAGGGCCTGACCAGCAGTCTTTACGCCTCCGAGCTCAAGGACATCTGGAACCAGTACTACTACGACCTCGACTACACCTGGCAACTGAACGATCTGGTCAGCCTCAACCCGGGCCTGCATTTCTATCACACGCAAGACACCGGTGATGCGCTGCTGGGCAACATCGACAACAACACCTGGAGCACGCATCTCACCGTCGGCATCGGCAACCACAGCGTCACCGCCGCCTACCAGCGGGTCAACGGCAACACACCATTCGACTACATCAGCCAGGGCGACAGCGTTTACCTGGACAACTCGCAGCAGTATTCGGACTTCAACGGCCCGAACGAACGCTCGTGGAAGCTGAAATACGCTTACGACTTCACCGGTGTCGGCATCCCCGGCCTGACTTCGGCGCTGTCTTATTCACGCGGCACGGTGGACCTGACCAAAGCCGACCCTAACAGCGCAGGCTATTCGAGCTGGTACAGCGCCGATGGCCGCAACGCCAGACATTGGGAACGCGATATCGATTTGCAGTACGTCGTGCAAAGCGGCCAGGCCAAGAACCTGGCGGTGCGCCTGCAATGGGCGACCAACCGGGGCGGCAACGGCTACGGCGCGATTGATTCGGATACAGATGAATACCGCGTGATCATCGACTACCCGGTCAACGTCTTCTAAGATCGGCGCTGCGTTTTTCAGACCCTGTGATCTACCCTGTGGGAGCGAGCCTGCTCGCGAAAGCGGTGTGTCATTCAACACAGATGTTGACTGACAATCAGCTTTCGCGAGCAGGCTCGCTCCCACAGGTTCGTCCGGCGTCAGCCCTACTAAGCTTACGAAACCACACCTACCGACAGCCCATCATGATCGCCAGCCGCAAGCCTTCCACCACAGGCCTTACCGGTCGCCCCGAGCGCCTGCTGATCCTCGGCAGCCTGCTGACCGTGATTGCGATGGTGTGCATCGTCACCTTCCTGCTGATCCGCGAGTACGCCAGTGCGCAGGAAGTCGCCACGCGCCGCGCCACGACCATCGCGCAATTGATCGATGCCGATGTGCTGCGCACCGTCGAGCTGTACGACCTGACGCTGCAAGGGCTGATCGCCGCCGCCCAGCGTGACGACCTGCAGAACGTCTCGCCGCAGATCCGTCATCTGGCGCTGTTCGATCGCTCTGCCACCGCGCGCTTCAAGGGCGATATCCTCCTGCTCGACAAGCATGGCGAGGTAATCGCCGACTCCTCGCGCATCGAACCGAAACCGGGCAATTTCGCCGACCGCGATTATTTTCTCGCCCACGCATTCAACCGCGACATCGGCATGTTTATCAGCCGCCCGTTCAAGACCCGCTGCGATTGCGAAGAAGCCGATCAGTGGCGCATCAGCTTCAGCCGGCGCATCTCCTCGCAGACCGGTGAATTCCTCGGCGTGGCGGTGGCGTCGCTGAAACTCGACTATTTCGACGACCTGTTCAAAAGCCTCGACATCGGCACCGACAGCACGTTGAACATCATCAACAGCGATGGCGTGCTGCTCGCGCAGAAGCCGTATCTGCAGAGCGATTCGGTCGGCAAGAGTTTCGGCAACCGGCCCAACGTCGTGCGGATTCTCAGCGACCGCGATGGCAGCGGCAGTTTCACCAGCACCTCTAGCATGGATAAACAACGGCGGCTCTACACCTACTCGCGGGTCGGCAATCTGCCGTTGACCGTGATGGTGGCGCTGTCCAGCGAGGAAGTGTTCGGCACCTGGCGGCGCACGGCGATCCTGATCAGCGGCGCCACCGGCGTGTTGTGCCTGGGGCTGTTGTGGCTGACCTGGCTGCTCGCTCGGGAACTGCGTTTGCGCCATCGCGCCGAACGCGAACTGGCGCAACTGGCTGCCACCGATGACCTGACCGGCGTGGCCAACCGGCGCATGCTCGATCAGACCCTGCGCCACGAGTGGTTCCGCGCCCAGCGCTCGGGCCAGCCACTGTCGGTGATGATGATCGATGCCGACCACTTCAAGGCCTTCAATGATCGACACGGACACCAGGCTGGGGATCAGGTGTTGCGCGAGCTGGCCAAGGTAATAACCGCGAACGTGCGGCGTCCGGCGGATCTGGTCGCGCGGTATGGCGGGGAAGAGTTTTCGGTGATTCTCGCCGAGACTGACAGCGCGGGAGCGCAGCAGATCGCCGAGCAGATTCGCCAGGCTGTGGAAAACTTGCCGTGGGTCGAAGGCGCTGAGCGCGCGATGACCGTGAGTATCGGCATCGCTACGTGGACATCGGCGAGCGAGATGACCTTGGAGCAGCTGCTGTTTTCAGCGGACAAGGCGCTGTATCAGGCCAAGGAAGGCGGGCGCAATCGCGTTGTGGTGTCAGTTTAAAGTCAAAAGATCGCAGCCTTCGGCAGCTCCTACATCTGGAATGCGTTCCCCTGTAGGAGCTGCCGAAGGCTGCGATCTTTTGCTTTTGAAAGGGCATAAAAAAAGGCCATCCGAGGATGGCCTTCAAAAAACTAGAGAGGTTTTTTACTTACACCGCCGCAACCGGGCGCATGTAAGAGATTGGTGCGGTGCTGGCGTCTTCGAACGTCACCACTTCCCAAGCGTCTGTCTGCTCAATCAATTTGCGCAGCAGCTGGTTGTTCAGTGCATGACCGGACTTGAAGCCTTTGAACTCACCAATCAGGCTGTTGCCCAGCAGGTACAGGTCGCCAATCGCGTCGAGGATCTTGTGTTTGACGAATTCGTCTTCATAACGAAGACCGTCTTCGTTCAACACGCCATCGGCATCGACCACGATTGCGTTTTCAACGCTGCCGCCGAGTGCGAGGTTGTGCTTGCGCAGGTACTCGATGTCACTCATGAAACCAAAGGTACGAGCGCGGCTGACTTCTTTAACGAACGAAGTGCTGGAAAAATCCACGCTTGCACTCTGGGTGCGGTCCCGGAATACCGGGTGATCGAAATCGATCTCGAAGCTCACCTTGAAGCCTTCGAAAGGGACGAAAGTGGCGCGCTTGTCGCCGTCTTCCACTGTCACTTCACGCAGGATGCGGATGAATTTCTTGGCGGCGTCCTGTTCTTCCAGGCCTGCCGATTGAATCAGGAATACGAAGGGTCCAGCGCTGCCATCCATGATCGGGACTTCGGACGCGGAGAGCTCGACGTAGGCGTTATCGATGCCCAGGCCAGCCATGGCCGAGAGCAAGTGCTCTACCGTGTCCACTTTGACGTCGCCATTGATCAGCGTCGTCGACATAGTGGTTTCACCGACGTTTTCCGCGCGGGCAGGAATCTGCACCACAGGGTCGAGGTCAGCGCGACAAAACACAATGCCAGTGTCGACAGGCGCAGGCTTGAGGGTCAGATAGACCTTCTCACCGGAGTGCAGGCCTACACCTGTGGCACGGATAATATTTTTCAGTGTGCGTTGTTTAATCATGGCTTGGGCCGCTTCAGCGCAAATTGCGAACTGGTATCAACAAAGGCTGGCGATGATAGCAGACCATGCCTTTGCTGAACACCAATCACCTTCATAGCCCTGATACATTCCATCAATCGGCCTGACGACGCAGGAATGCCGGAATGTCCAGGTAGTCCAGGTCATCCTGCGGATTCATCTTCGCGGCAGCCGCAGCACCGGCCTGAGCCTGGTTGCGCATGACGGTCGGACGGTCCAGATCACGGTAGTTCACCGCTGGCTGCTCCTGACGGGCCGGAGCCGGTTGTTGCACCTGGGCGGAAGCCATGGAGGTGTGAACGGTGTTGTCGATGACCTTCACAGGCTTCTCGATTTTCGCGCCCAGACCGGTGGCAACCACGGTTACGTGCAGCTCGTCGCGCATGTCCGGATCGATAACGGTACCGACCTTGACCATCGCGTGCTCGGAAGCGAAGGCTTCGATGATCGAACCAACGTCGGAGTACTCACCCAGGGACAGGTCAGGACCGGCGGTGATGTTCACCAGAATGCCGCGCGCGCCTTGCAGGTTGACGTCTTCCAGCAGCGGGTTGCGGATTGCCGCTTCGGTGGCTTCACGTGCACGGTTCGGACCGCTGGCGCAGCCAGTGCCCATCATTGCCATGCCCATTTCGCTCATCACGGTGCGCACGTCGGCGAAGTCGACGTTGATCATGCCCGGACGCTTGATGATGTCGGAGATACCGCGAACGGCACCGGCCAGTACATCGTCAGCCTTGGCGAAAGCCGACAAGAGGCTGGCGTCTTTGCCGAGGATGGTCAGCAGTTTTTCGTTTGGAATGGTGATCAGCGAGTCGACGCTTTCCGAAAGCATGCGGATGCCTTCGTCGGCAATCTGCATACGCTTGCGGCCTTCGAACGGGAACGGACGGGTCACGACCGCAACGGTCAGGATGCCCATTTCCTTGGCCACTTCAGCGATGATCGGCGCCGCACCGGTACCGGTACCGCCGCCCATGCCGGTGGTGATGAACACCATGTTGGTGCCGGCCAGCACTTCAGCAATGCGCTCGCGGTCTTCCAGAGCGGCTTGACGGCCGACCTCAGGATTGGCGCCGGCGCCCAGGCCTTTGGTCACGCCAGTGCCCAGTTGCAGGATGGTCCGCGCGCCGATGTTTTTCAGCGCTTGAGCATCGGTGTTGGCGCAGATGAACTCAACGCCTTCGATGTTGCTCTTGACCATGTGATTGACAGCGTTGCCGCCGCCACCGCCGACACCGATAACTTTGATTACCGGGCTTGCGGGGATGTTGTCTACGAGTTCGAACATTTTCCCTCTCCTTACATTCTCTAGTTTTTTCGCCTACTGCTGTTTGTAGCGGTGTATCTACTGCAGTTGCTTGCCGCTTGAAGCTTGTCGCTCCAGGCTGCTTTTAAAAATTGCCCTGAACCCACTTTTTCAGTCGGTCCAGCAGCGGCGCCTGAGGCTCTTCGCTGCTGTAGCTGTCGCGGCTGCCGATGCCGGAGAACGAAACTCCGTCGGACTGCTTCTGCAGGCCGTACATCAACAAACCGACGCCAGTGGAATAAATCGGGTTGCGCACCACGTCATCCAGACCTTTCACGCCATGCGGCACACCAAGGCGCACCGGCATGTGGAAGATTTCTTCGGCCAGTTCAGTGGCGCCTTCCATTTTCGACGTACCGCCGGTGAGCACGATGCCCGCCGGAATCAGGTCTTCGTAGCCGCTGCGACGCAGCTCGGCCTGGATCAGGGTGAACAGTTCGTCGTAACGCGGCTCGACCACTTCGGCCAGGGCCTGACGCGACAGCTCACGCGGTGGACGGTCGCCAACGCTCGGCACCTTGATGGTTTCACCGGCACCGGCCAGTTTGGCCAGGGCGCAGGCGTAACGGATCTTGATCTCTTCGGCGTACTGGGTCGGAGTGCGCAACGCCATAGCGATGTCGTTGGTCACTTGATCACCGGCAATCGGGATCACCGCGGTGTGACGGATCGCGCCTTCGGTGAAGATCGCGATGTCGGTGGTGCCGCCGCCGATGTCGACCAGGCACACGCCCAGTTCTTTCTCGTCGTCGGTCAGCACCGAGTAGGCCGAGGCCAGTTGCTCGAGAATGATGTCGTCGATTTCCAGACCGCAGCGACGCACGCATTTTTCAATGTTCTGAGCAGCGTTGACGGCGCAGGTGACCACGTGAACCTTGGCTTCCAGACGCACGCCGGACATGCCCAGCGGCTCGCGCACGCCTTCCTGGTTATCGATCACGTAATCCTGCGGCAGGGTGTGCAGCACGCGCTGGTCAGCCGGGATCGCCACGGCCTGGGCGGCGTCGAGTACACGCTCAAGGTCCGCCGAGCTGACTTCGCGATCACGGATCGCGACGATGCCGTGGGAGTTCAGGCTGCGGATGTGATTGCCGGCCACGCCGACGAACGCCGAGTGAATGCGGCAGCCGGCCATCAGTTGGGCTTCTTCGATCGCGCGCTGGATCGACTGCACGGTGGATTCGATGTTGACCACCACGCCCTTCTTCAGACCGCGGGACGGATGCGTGCCGATCCCGACGATTTCCAGCTGGCCGTCGTCCGCGACCTCGCCTACCAGCGCCACCACTTTGGAGGTGCCGATATCCAGACCGACGATCATTTTGCCGCTTTGCACGTTTGCCATGGGTCCTGCCTCTTCTTAATTCTTTGCGACAGCGGGTTGGGCTGTCGTCGGCGCTACGGGTTCCCGCCAGCCAACAGCGAGGCCGTTGGCGTAGCGCAGATCGATGCGCGCAATGTTCGTAATCTGCTCTTTCAGCGTCTTGTCATAGATGGCGATGAAGCGGCGCATCTTTTCCACCAGGTTGCCGCGTCCCAGCAGCAACTCGATGCCGGGGCCGGAACTGCCGGCACCGGTGGTCAGGAACCAGCTGCCGCGTTCACGCAATTCCAGGCGTGCAATCGAAAAACCCAGCGGCCGCAGCATCTGGCTCAGCACCTGATACTGCTGCATCACCTGCTGCTGAGCCCGTTGTGGGCCGAACAGCTGCGGCAGGTGTTCATAATTCGCCAGCTCCTTGGGCGTGAACGCCTGGCCCTGGTTGTTGAGCAACGACTCGTCGCCCCAACGCGCCACCGGCAATTGCTCTTCGAGGCGGATCACTACCTGATCCGGCCACACCCGACGCACTTCGGCGTGGGCGATCCAGGGCATCTGCTCGAGCTCGGTACGCATACCGGCGAGGTCGATGGTGAAGAAGCTCGACGCCACGAACGGCGCGATCCGCTGCTGCACCGCCTGCTGGCTGATGTAGCTCAAGTCGCCCTGCACCGCGATCTTGCTGATCGGCCGGTCGGCGTACGGCAGCAAACGCTGCGCGCCTTCGTAGGTACCAAAGCCCAGCGCCACCAGCAGCACCGGCCAGAACAGGCTTTTCAGAAAGCCGAAATTGGCTTTCGGCAGGCGCGCGGACATCGGCTCTTTCGCCACCATTCGGCTGGCACCCCGCGGCACCGGCTTGCGGCCGGGTGCGGGTGGCTGATGTCTGAGATGAGCGCCTTGCATGGTCTTAACCTCGCGCCTCTGTTGCGCCTGCGTCTTCAACGCTGGCGGCCAGAATGGCCAGAACCAGTTGCTGGAAATCCAGACCGGCAGCCCGCGCCGCCATCGGCACCAGGCTGTGATCGGTCATGCCCGGTGCGGTATTGACTTCGAGGAACCAGAACTGCCCGTCGGCGTCCTGCATCACGTCCGCCCGGCCCCAACCGGCGATACCCAGCGCCTCACAGGCCTTGGCCGTGAGTTCCATGAGTTCCTGTTCCTTGGCCGCGTCGAGCCCGCACGGAATGCGGTACTGGGTATCGTTGGCGATGTACTTGGCGTCGTAGTCGTAGAACGTGTGCGGTGTACCCAGGGCGATAGGAGGCAACAC
This sequence comes from Pseudomonas sp. Sample_9, assembly GCF_004307535.1. Classification (NCBI taxonomy): domain Bacteria; kingdom Pseudomonadati; phylum Pseudomonadota; class Gammaproteobacteria; order Pseudomonadales; family Pseudomonadaceae; genus Pseudomonas; species Pseudomonas sp. Sample_9. The sequence continues at coordinate 26,963 of NZ_RAZO01000033.1, read as the reverse complement.
CTGGTCACGCAGGGTGGCGATGGTGAACTCCGGACCTTGAATCCATTGCTCGACCAACACTTGCGAATCGTAGGTACTGGCCGCTTTCCATGCGTCGATCAACTCGGACGCAGAATTCACTTTGGCCATCCCGATACTTGAACCTTCATGCGCCGGTTTGACGATCAAAGGCAAGCCCAGTTCCGTCGCCGCCGAAATACAATCGGCTTCGCTGCACAGCACGGCGTGACGCGGCGTCGGAATCCCGAGGCTGTGCCAGACCTGCTTGGTACGCAGCTTGTCCATCGCCAGTGCCGAGGCGAGGATGCCGCTGCCGGTGTACGGAATGCCGGCGCATTCGAGCAGGCCCTGCATGCTGCCGTCTTCACCGCCGCGACCGTGCAGAATGATGAACGCGCGGTCGATCTTTTCGCTGAGCAGACGCTGCAGGAAGTCTTCGCCCACATCGATGCCGAACGCGTCGACGCCAGCGCTTTGCAGCGCTTCGAGCACGGCGTTGCCGGATTTCAGCGAAACCTCACGCTCGGCACTCAGGCCGCCGAAGAGCACGGCGACGCGGCCGAAGTCTTTCGGCGCGATGGTGGAGAACAGCTTGGCGTAGGCAGCAGTCATTTCAACTTCCCCTCGACCGGCGCCGCCACGGCGCCGGCGAACAATTCACTTTTCAACAGCTTCGGCGCGAGACCGCCGATATCACCCGCGCCCTGGCACAGCAGAATGTCGCCGGCGCGCAGCAGCGGCTTGACCAGCGGTGCCAGGTCAACGCCACGCTCGATGTAGATCGGGTCGAGCTGACCGCGCTGACGGATGCTGTTGCACAGCTTGCGGCTGTCGGCGCCCGGGATCGGCTCTTCGCCGGCCGGATAGACTTCCATCAGCAGCAGCACGTTGGCGTCGGCCAGTACATTGACGAAGTCGTCGTACAGATCACGGGTGCGGCTGTAGCGATGCGGCTGGTAGACCATCACCAGACGACGCTCCGGCCAGCCACCGCGCACGGCTTTGATCACCGCAGCGACCTCGGTCGGGTGGTGACCGTAGTCGTCGACCAGCATCACGTTGCCGCCGTCTACCGGCAGTTCGCCGTAGACCTGGAAGCGTCGACCGACGCCCTGGAAGCCCGACAGGCCCTGAACGATGGCTTCATCGCTGACGCCTTCATCGGTGGCGATGCAGATGGTCGCCAGCGAGTTGAGCACGTTGTGGTTGCCGGGCATGTTCACCGACACGTCCAGCGGCTCGCGATCCGGGCGCAGCACGGTAAAGAAGGTCTGCATGCCCTGCTGGCGCACATTGATGGCGCGTACGTCGGCGTCTTCGCTGAAGCCGTAGGTCACGGTCGGACGTTTCACCAGCGGCAGGATTTCGCGCACCACCGGATCGTCCAGGCACATCACCGCCAGACCGTAGAACGGCAGGTTGTGCAGGAATTCGACGAAGGTTTTCTTCAGTTTGTTGAAGTCACCGTCGTAGGTCGCCATGTGGTCGGCGTCGATGTTGGTGACCACGGCCACCAGCGGCTGCAGATGCAGGAAGCTCGCATCGCTTTCGTCGGCTTCGGCGATCAGGTAACGGCTGGTGCCGAGCTGGGCATTGGTGCCCGCTGCGTTCAGACGACCACCAATCACGAATGTCGGGTCCAGACCACCGGCCGCGAACACCGAAGCGATCAGGCTGGTGGTGGTGGTTTTGCCGTGGGTACCGGCGACGGCGATGCCGTGGCGATAGCGCATCAGCTCGGCGAGCATTTCTGCGCGCGGCACTACCGGAATACGACGCTCAAGGGCAGTCGCCACTTCCGGGTTGGAGGTGTTCACCGCGCTCGACACCACCAGCACATCGGCAGTAGCGGCGTTCTCGGCACGGTGACCGATGAAGATCTGCGCGCCAAACGATTCCAGGCGCTCGGTGACCGGCGACGCTTTCAGGTCGGAACCGGAGACTTGATAGCCCAGGTTCAACAATACTTCAGCGATGCCGCACATGCCCACGCCGCCGATGCCGACGAAGTGGATGCGACGGATGCGGCGCATTTCCGGTTGTGGCATGGCTTTCTGATTCTCAACCATGGGCCACCTCCAGACAGGTATCGACCACGCTACGGGTGGCATGGGGTTTGGCCAGTCGGCGGGCCGCTTGGGCCATTGCTTCGAGTCGTTGCGGTTGCATCAAGACCTCTGTCAGGCGCGCGGCAAGATCCGCGGCACCAGTCGTTCTTTGCGGCATCAGGAAGGCAGCGCCTTCGCGGGCCAAATAATCGGCGTTGCGGGTCTGGTGATCGTCGATCGCGTGGGGCAAAGGCACCAGCATCGAGGGCAGACCGGCGGCCGCCAGCTCACTGATGGTCAACGCGCCAGCGCGGCACACCACCAGGTCAGCCCAGCCATAGGCCTGGGCCATGTCTTTGATGAACGGCTGCACCTGCGCTTCCACACCCACGGCGCGGTAACGCTCGGCAGTCACTTCATCGTGATTTTTGCCGGCCTGATGAAACACTTCCGGGCGCAGGTCGGCAGCGACTTGGGCCAGGGCTTCAGGCAGCAATTTGTTCAACGGTTCTGCGCCCAGGCTGCCGCCAAGGATCAGCAAACGCGCTTTGCGTCCGGCCAGCGCCGGTCGCGATGTGTCGAGGAACAGCTCGCTGCGCACCGGATTTCCGGTGGTACGGCGGCTGTCCGACAGAGTAAAGGTGTCGGGGAACGCTTCACACACTCGGGCGGCGAACGGCACCAGCAACCGATTGGCGGTGCCGGCGACAGCGTTCTGCTCGTGAACGATCACCGGCACGCCGGCCAGTTTCGCGGCAAGACCACCAGGACCAGTCACATAACCGCCGAAGCCGACCACGCACACAGGCTTCAGGCGGCGCATGATCGCCCGCGCCTGCCACACCGATTTCAGCAGCATCAGCGGCGCCTTGAGCAGCGACAGCTTGCCCTTGCCGCGCAGACCGCTGGCGTCGATCCGGTGCAGTTCAAGCCCAGCCGCCGGAACCAGTTCGTTTTCGATCCCGCGTGGCGTGCCGAGCCAGTGCACGGTGTAGCCGCGCGCCTGAAACTCGCGGGCACAGGCCAGCGCCGGGAACACGTGGCCGCCGGTACCGCCGGCCATGATCAATACATTAGCGCCCATGAGTCGGCTCCTCGGCGAAGTCGCTCTCCTGGAATTCCATCTCTTCGCTGCCCAGGTGGGTTCGACTCTCCCACTCGATGCGCAGCAACAGGCCGAGACAGGCGCAGCAGATCACCAGCGAGCTGCCGCCGTAACTGAGGAACGGCAAGGTCAGCCCCTTGGTTGGCAGCAGGCCGACGTTCACACCGATGTTGATCAGGAACTGACCAATCCACAGGAACGACAAGCCGTAAGCCACGTAAGCGGCAAAGAACTGCTTGGCCTTCTCCGCCCACAGGCCGATGTACATGCCGCGAATACACACGAACACGAACAGCGCGACGGTGCACAGCGAACCCACCGCACCGAGTTCTTCGGCGAGTACCGAGAACACGAAGTCGGTGTGCGCTTCCGGCAGGTAGAACTGCTTCTGCACGCTGTTGCCCAGGCCGACGCCCAGCCACTCGCCGCGACCAAACGCGATCAAGGCCTGCGACAACTGATAACCGGCGCCGAACTGGTCGGCCCACGGGTCGGCGAAGTTGGTCAGACGCGCCATTCGATAGGGCTGCATCTGGATCAGCAGAACCACCGCGCCAACCGCCAGCACCACCATCAGCGAGAAACGGAACAACCCGACCCCGCCAAGAAACAGCATCGCCGCCGCCGCGCCCATCATGACTACGGTGGCACCGAAGTCCGGCTCCATCAGCAACAGACCGGCCATTGGCAGCAGGACGATGAACGGCTTGAAGAAGCCCATCCAGCTTTCGCGTACTTCTTTCTGCCGGCGCACCAGATAACCGGCGAGGTAGATCACCACGAACACCTTGGCGATTTCCGACGGTTGCACGTTGAAGAAGCTGAAACCGATCCAGCGCATCGAACCGTTCACTTCGCGGCCGATGCCGGGGATGATCACCATCACCAGCAGGCCGAACGCACCGATCAGCATCATCCAGCCGAGGCGCTGCCAGGTGGCGATCGGGATCATCATGGTGACGATGCACGCGCCCAGGCCCAGCACCACATATATAAGGTGGCGAATCATGTAATACAGCGGACTGCCCGACTGTGCCGCCGCCACTTCGGTGGACGCCGAGGCGATCATGATCAGGCCGAGACCGAGCAGCGCCAGGCAACCGGCGAGCATCGGGAAGTCGAGGTCGATGCCACGCCCGGTGATCAGCGGCGACGGGTACGGCTTGATGATGTTTCTCAGGTTCATGCCAGTTCCTCCACAGCGCGGACGAACTGGTGACCACGGTCTTCGTAATTCTTGAACATGTCGAAACTGGCGCAGGCCGGCGACAGCAGCACCACGTCACCCGGTTGGGCAGCGGCGCGGCATTGCTCAACGGCGTCAACCAGCGAGGTCGCGCGAATCAGCGGCACGGCATCACCGATGGCTGCGCCGATCTTGTCGGAGTCGCGGCCCATCAGCACCACAGCGCGGCAGTTGGCCGCCACCGGATCGCGCAGATCGTTGAATTCGGCGCCTTTGCCGTCACCGCCGGCGATCAGAATGACCTTGCCGTCGATGTCTGCGCCCAAACCTTCGATGGCGGCCAGAGCGGCGCCAACGTTGGTGGCTTTGGAATCGTTGTAATAGGCCACGCCGTCGAGATCGCGCACCCACTGGCAGCGATGCTCGAGGCCGGCAAACGTGCGCAACGCCGCGAGCATGGCGTCGAACGGCAGGCCCACCGCGTGACCCAGTGCCAATGCGGCGAGCGCGTTGGACTGGTTGTGCGCGCCGCGAATCTTCAGTTCACGCACCGGCATCAGGTTCTGGAATTCGAAGGCCAGATACTTCTCGCCGTCTTCTTCGCGAATGCCGAACGCTTTGAAATCCGGTTTGCTCAGGCCAAAGGTCCAGCATGGCTGGCCTTCGCCGATCAATGGACGGCTCAGGGCGTCCTGACGGTTGACCACAAACTGCTTCGCGCCCCGGAAGATCCGGTGCTTGGCCAGGTGATAGGCTGGCAGACCGCTGTAGCGATCCATGTGGTCTTCGCTGATGTTCAGTACGGTGGCGACTTCGGCGTTGAGCTGGTCGGTGGTTTCCAGCTGGAAACTCGACAACTCCATGACGTACAGCTCGACGTCATCGCTGAGCAGATCCAGCGCAGGCGTGCCGAGGTTGCCACCGACAGCGACGCGCTTGCCGGCCGCAGCCGCCATCTCGCCGACCAGAGTAGTGACGGTGCTTTTCGCGTTGGAACCGGTGATCGCGACGATCGGCGCCCGCGCATTACGCGCGAACAGTTCGATGTCGCCGGACATTTTCACGCCACGGGCAGCGGCGGCTTGCAGGGCCGGGGTCGCCAGCGCCAGGCCGGGGCTCACGTAGAGCTCGTCGGCACGGCAGAGGAATTCGACGTCCAGCTCGCCACAACGCACTTCCACGTGCGGATAGTCACGCTTGAGCGTGGCCAGTTCCGGTGGATTTTCCCGCGTGTCGGCCACAGCAAACGACGTGCCCCGGTTCGCCAGGAAGCGAACCAGGGACATGCCGCTCTTGCCGAGGCCGACAACGATGCGGAAGTGGTCAGAAGCGATCAGAGACACTCGTTCTACCTCAGCTTCAGGGTGGCAAGGCCGACCAGGACCAGAATCACGGTAATGATCCAGAAACGGACGATCACGCGCGGCTCGGGCCAGCCCTTGAGTTCAAAGTGGTGGTGAATCGGCGCCATGCGGAACACACGGCGACCGGTCAGCTTAAAGGAGGCAACCTGAATGACCACTGACAGGGTTTCCATCACGAACACGCCGCCCATGATGAACAGGACGATTTCCTGACGGACGATAACCGCAATGGTGCCCAGTGCCGCGCCGAGTGCCAGGGCACCGACGTCGCCCATGAACACTTGCGCCGGATAGGTGTTGAACCAGAGGAAACCGAGGCCGGCACCGATCAGCGCACCGCAGAACACAATCAGCTCGCCCGCGCCCGGCACGTAAGGAATCAGCAGGTATTCGGCGAATTTCACGTTACCCGACAGGTAGCAGAAAATCCCCAGGCCGCCGCCGACCATCACGGTTGGCATGATCGCCAGGCCGTCGAGGCCGTCAGTCAGGTTGACCGCGTTGCTCGAACCGACAATCACAAAGTAGGTCAGCACGATGAAACCGGCGCCCAGCGGGATGCTGTAGTCCTTGAGCATCGGCAGGATCAGCGTGGTTTCCACCGGCGTCGCGGCAGTCATATAAAGGAAGATCGCTGCGCCGAGGCCGAACACCGACTGCCAGAAGTATTTCCAGCGGCTCGGCAGGCCACGGGAGTTTTTCTCGATGACTTTGCGGTAATCGTCGACCCAGCCGATGGCGCCGAACAGCAGGGTCACCAGCAGCACCACCCAGACGTAGCGGTTGCTCAGGTCAGCCCAGAGCAGCGTGCTGACGCCGATCGACGACAGGATCAACGCGCCACCCATGGTCGGCGTACCGGATTTGGACAGGTGCGATTGCGGGCCGTCGTTACGTACCGATTGGCCGATCTGACGGTTCTGCAGAGTACGGATCATCCACGGGCCATAGCACAGCGACAAGACCAGCGCGGTCAGCACACCGAGAATCCCGCGCAGGGTCAGGTACTGGAAGACCGCGAAGCCTTTGTAGAACTGTTGCAGATACTCCGCTAGCAGCAGCAGCATTAATGTTTCTCCAGACTGGACCCGCACAGAGCCGCAACGATGTTTTCCATCGCTGCGCTGCGCGAACCCTTGATCAAAATGGTGGTGTTTGTGTCCTGCTCGGCGGCGAGGGCCTGGATCAGCTCGGCCTGGGTGCCGAAGTGCTGCGCCTGCTCACCGAAAGCGTTTACCGCGTGGACCATGTTCGGCCCGACCGCGTAAAGCGCGGAAACCTTGCCTCGGGCGTACTCGCCCACGTCGCGGTGCCCCTGCTCCGCCCAGTCGCCCAACTCGCCGATATCTCCGAGCACCAGGACGGTGCGGCCGGAAAAGCCGGCGAGTATATCAACGGCCGCACACATCGAGGTGGGGTTTGCGTTGTAGGTGTCATCGATCACGCGCATGCCGTTTTTCGCCAGTTGCGCGACGGTGCGGCCCTTGACCGGTTGCACCGCGCCGAGGCCGGTGGCGATGCCGAACAGCGACACGCCCAAGGCGTGCGCAGCAGCAGCGGCAGCCAGGGCATTGGCGACGTTATGGGTACCGAGCAGGTTCAGTTGCACGCGCTCACTGCCTTCAGGCGTGTGCAGATTGAACGCCGGGCAACCACGGGCATCAGTGGCCAGATCGCTGGCATGGAAATTCGCCTCGCTGTTGCTCAGGGCGAAGGTCAACACCTGACGACCGGCAGCGCGGGTCTTCCAGATACCGAAAGCCTTGTCATCGAGGTTGAGCACGGCGATGCCATCGGCGGCCAGGCCTTCGATGATTTCGCCCTTGGCTTCGACGATTTTTTCCGGACCGCCGAACTCACCAACGTGAGCGGTGCCGGCGTTGTTCAGGATCGCCACGTGCGGTTTGGTCAGGCCGACGGTGTAGGCGATTTCACCGAGACGCGAAGCGCCCAGTTCGATCACGGCGGAGGTGTGTTCCGGCGCCAGTTCGATCAGGGTCAGCGGGACGCCGAGGTCGTTGTTCAGGTTGCCACGGGTCGCCAGCACCGGACCGCGCGTGCGCAGGATGCTCGCGAGCATTTCCTTGACCGTGGTCTTGCCACTGGAACCGGTCACCGCCGCCACTGGCTGGGTGAACGCAGCACGGTTCAAGGCGCCGAGTTGGCCCAGCGCCTGACGGGTGTCCTTGACCAGCAATTGCGGCAGCGCGCTGTCGGCGACTTCGCGCTCGACCAGTGCCGCCACGGCGCCTTTACCGGCAACGTCGTTCAGATAATCATGACCGTCGAAACGCGGGCCGGTCAGGGCGATGAACAACTGGCCGGACTGGATCGCCCGACTGTCGATGCTGACGCCGTCGAAACTCGCGTCAGCGCCGATCAAACGGGCTTCGAGTGCGTTGGTCAGTTCGCTGAGTGTCAGGGCCTTAAGCATGGGCCACCTCCCACGCGGTCAGGGCATGATCGGCCTCGACCAGATCGGAAAACGCATGGCGCACGCCGTTGATTTCCTGATAGTCCTCGTGACCTTTGCCGGCCAGCACAATGACGTCATCAGCGGTTGCGCCAGCAATCAATTGCGCAATGGCCTGGCCGCGACCGGCGACGAAAGTGACTTTATCCACAGCGCTGAAACCGGCGCGGATGTCGTCGAAAATCACCGCAGGATCTTCGGTGCGCGGGTTGTCGTCGGTCACCAGCACTTGGTCGGCCAGACGCTCGACCACTTCGGCCATCAACGGACGTTTGCCGCGATCGCGATCACCGCCGCAGCCGAACAGGCACAGCAATTGGCCCTTGACGTGCGGGCGCAGCGCAGTGAGAACTTTTTCCAAGGCATCCGGGGTATGGGCGTAATCGACCACCACCAGCGGTTGCGTACCACCACCCAGACGCTGCATGCGCCCGGCCGGACCTTCGAGCTTCGGCAGCACTTTGAGAATTTCGTCGAGGGCGTAATCCAGACCGAGCAAGGCGCCGACTGCGGCCAATACGTTGCTCAAGTTGAAACGGCCGAGCAGCGTGCTGCGCAGGTGATGCTCGCCCTGTGGCGTGACCAGCGTGGCGCGCACGCCGTGGTCGTCGAACTGCGCTTCGCGGCAGAACAGGTACGCGCTGCTGTCGAGCAGGCTGTAGGTGATCAGGCGCGACTCGCGTTTTTCCGCCGCCAGTTGCCGGCCGAAATCGTCGTCGAGATTGACCACGCGGCACTTCAGGTCATTCCAGGCGAACAGCTTGGCCTTGGCCTCGGCGTACGCCTCCATGGTGCCGTGATAATCCAGATGATCGCGGGACAGATTGGTCATCACCGCCACGTCGAACGCCAGCGCGGTGACCCGGCCCTGATCCAGACCGTGGGACGAGACTTCCATGGCCACGGCTTTCGCGCCGGCCTTTTTCAGGTCGCCCAGGGTCGCTTGCACGGCAATTGGGTTCGGCGTGGTGTGCAGGCCACTTTCCAGCGCGCCATGGAAACCGGAACCGAGGGTGCCGACGATGCCGCAATGCTGGCCGAGCAGATCCAGCGCCTGCGCGACCAGTTGGGTCACGCTGGTCTTGCCATTGGTGCCGGTGACGCCGATCAGGTTCAGGTGGTGACTCGGTTCACCGTAAAAACGCCCGGCGATGTCCGACAGCTGCGCCGCCAGACCCTTGACCGGAATCAGCGGCACGTCAGTGATCGGCAGCACGGTGGCGCCTTCGACTTCATAAGCCACGGCAGCCGCGCCGCGTTGCAAGGCATCGGCGATGTGCGCACGGCCATCGAAGCGGCCACCGGGCACGGCGAGAAACAGATCGCCGGCGCGCACGTTGCGGCTGTCCAGCGCCAGTTCACGGATCAACAGATCATGGCCGGCGTGGGGAAATATCTTGTTCAGACTTAATGACATCAGCCGCGCCCTCCATTGGCTTTCAGCGGAACGACCGGGGTGGCGTTGGCCTGTTGCGTGGTCGGCAGGTTGTCCGGGGTCACGTTCATCAGGCGCAGGGTGCCGGACATCACACGGCTGAACACCGGCGCCGACACCAGACCACCGAAGTAACCGGCCTTGGTTGGCTCATCAATCACCACAACGATGGCGTAACGCGGATCGCTCATCGGGCCGAAGCCGGCGAACAGCGAACGGTAGGAGTTTTCCGCGTAGCCCTTGGTGCCAACCGAAGTCTTGCGCGCCGTACCCGACTTGCCGCCGACGTGATAAGCCGGCACTTGCGCACGGAACACGCCGCGCGGTGCTTCGATCACTTGCTGCAACATGCCCTGCATGGTTTTCGCCACGGCTTCCGGCAGCACTTGCGTGGTCTGCGGCATCTTGTCGGTTTTGATCAGGGTCAGCGGCGCGAGGCGACCGTTGTTGGCCAGTGCCGAGAACGCATGCACCAACTGGATCGCGGTCACGGAAATACCGTAGCCGTAAGACAAGGTTGCAGTTTCAGCCTTGCGCCATTCGCGATAGTTCGGCAGATTGCCGACACGTTCGCCGGGGAAGCCCAAACCGGTGTCCTGACCGAGGCCGACTTTCTGCGCGAGGCGGAAAATGGTTTCGCCGCCAATATCGAAGGCGACTTTACTCATGCCGACGTTACTGGAATTGATCAGGATGCCGGTCAGGTCGAGCACCGGCCCTTCGGTCTTCGACACGTCTTTGATGGTGTATTTGCCGATCTGCAACGAGCCCGGATACACCTCGACGGTGTCGCTCGGTTTCCAGCGGCCGGTTTCGATCGCCGCGCTCATGGAAATGGCTTTCATGGTCGAACCCGGCTCGAACACGTCGATCATGGCGCGGTTGCGCATCATCGCCGGTTGCAGGTTGCGACGGTTGTTCGGGTTGTAGGTCGGCTGGTTGACCATGGCCAGGATCTCGCCGGTCTTCACGTCCATGATCACCAGACTGCCGGCCTTGGCGCCGTTCTCGATGATCGCGTTGCGCAGTTCGCGGTTGGCCAGGTATTGCAGACGCAGATCAATCGACAACGCCAAGGGCTTGCCGGCCTTGGCGTTTTTGGTGACCTGAACATCCTTGATCAGCCGGCCACGGCGATCCTTGATGACTTGTCGTTTGCCCGGCACCCCGGCCAGCCATTCGTCATAGGCCAGCTCGACGCCTTCGCGACCGTGATCGTCGATGTCGGTAAAGCCGACCATGTGCGCGGTGACTTCACCGGCCGGATAGAAGCGGCGGAATTCTTCGATGCCATAGACGCCCGGCACTTTCAGATCGAGCACAGCCTGGCCCTGCTCGGGGGTCAGCCCGCGCACCAGATAAATGAATTCTTTGTTGGCCTGGGCTTCGAGGCGTTCGCTCAGGGCTTTCGGGTTCTGGCCCAACGCTGCGGCAAGTGCCGGCCACTTCTCTTTGGCCGACTGCATTTCCTTGGCGTTGGCCCACAGCGTGGTCACAGGCGTACTGACGGCCAGAGGCTCGCCGTTACGGTCGGTGATCAGGCCACGGTGCGCCGGAATCGGAATGTGCCGCAGGCTGCGCGCGTCGCCCTGGCCTTTAAGGAAGTCACGGTCGACCACTTGCAGGTCGATGATGCGCCAGCAGATCGCCGCGACCATCAGGCCGAGCAGCGCCACCATCAGGCGGAAGCGCCATGGGAACAGTGCGCCTTCGAGTTTCATCATGGCGCCACCATCTTCACGTCAGCCGCGCCAGGGATGTGCATTTTCAGTTGTTCGGTGGCCAGCACTTCGATGCGACTGTGCGCGGTCCAGGTGCTCTGCTCGAGAATCAAGCGGCCCCACTCGGCCTGCGCCTTGTCGCGCACGCTGAGTTCGTTATAAAGCGTGTTGAGCAACTGCCGGTTCCAGTGCGCGCTGTACGACACAGCAATGGCCGAAAACAGCACGCCGATAAACAGCAGCAGCATCAGAAAGCTGCCGCCGGGCAGTGGTTTGGCGAAAAGCTTGCTCACCGCAACTTCTCCGCGACACGCATGACGGCGCTACGGGAACGTGGGTTGGCTTTGAGTTCGGCGTCGGAGGCCGTCTGCGCTTTGCCGTGGATTTTGATTTTCGGTTCGAAGGCGACGTGGCGAACCGGCAGGTTGCGCGGCAGATTGTCGGCCTCGCCTTTCACCAGCTTGCGCATGAACAGTTTGACGATGCGGTCTTCCAGCGAGTGGAAGCTGATGACCACCAGACGGCCGCCAACTTCCAGCGCTTCCAGCGCGGCGTCGAGGCCGGCTTCCAGATCGCCGAGTTCGTTATTGACGTGAATGCGCAAACCCTGGAACGCGCGGGTAGCCGGGTTCTTGCCCTTTTCCCACGCCGGGTTGGCGACTTTCAGCACTTCGGCCAGATCGGCGGTGCGCTCGAACGGCTTGATGTCACGACGCTCGGCGACGGCGCGGGCCATGCGCCCGGAGAAACGTTCTTCGCCGTATTCCTTGAACACCCGGGCGATTTCTTCCACCGGCGCGGTGTTGACGAATTCGGCAGCGCTGATGCCGCGGGACGGGTCCATGCGCATGTCCAGCGGACCGTCATTGAGGAAACTGAAGCCGCGCTCAGCGTCGTCAAGCTGCGGCGACGACACGCCGAGGTCGAGCAGAATGCCGCTGACCTTGCCGGTCAGGCCTTGCTCGGCAACCACCGAACCGAGCTCGGCAAAGCTGCGCTGCACAACGACAAAGCGGCCGTCTTCGGCCGCTAGCGTTTGCCCGGTGGCAATCGCTTGAGGATCCTTGTCGAATCCGATGAGTCGACCGTCCGGCCCGAGTTGGCTGAGGATCAACCGGCTGTGCCCGCCGCGCCCGAATGTGCCATCCAGATAGCAGCCATCAGGACGTACGGCGAGAGCCTCGACGGCTTCGTCAAGCAGTACGGTGATGTGGTTAAAGCCGCTATCAATAGTCACAGGATCAAATCACGCAGTTCATCAGGCATCGCGCCCGGTTGTTGAATAGCAGCAAGGTCAGCGGCAGATACCGCGTTCCATGCATCCTCGTCCCACAATTGGAACTTGTTCAGTTGGCCGACCAGCATCGCGCGCTTATCGAGCTTGGCGTATTCGCGCAAACGCGGCGGAACCAGGAAACGACCACTGCCATCGAGTTCGAGGTCGACGGCATTACCAATCAATAAACGTTGCAGGCGACGGTTCTCTTCGCGAAGCGAAGGGAGTGCGCGCAACTTGGTTTCAATAATTTCCCACTCATCGAGCGGATAGACACACAGGCATGGATCAACGGCATCAATGGTCACGATCAATTGGCCGGAACTGCGCGAATCGAGCTCGTCACGGTACCGGCTCGGCATGGCGAGACGGCCCTTTGCATCGAGACTGATAGCGTTAGCTCCGCGAAACACGTCAGCGTTTCTCCAATTTTTATCGTTTTGAGCTCAAAAAACCCACTTCATGCCACTTTCCGCCACTTGCGCACACTATAGGAATGCGCCCACCACACCGTCAAGGCGCGGATTAAAGGAAAAGCCTTACAGAACGGAGATTTAGCGACGTAAAAGGAGGCTCAACGAGAATCTGACGTGAAGTTTCGACCAATAACTTGATGCAGCACTGAAAGCTGCGCTCGAAAGTTAAAGTAGTTTGTTAAGAGTAAGATTTTTTCGGTATTACAAAGGCGCTTCGGCTGTTGATTGAAGCAGGGTGGGAAAAGGCTATTACCGCGTTTGCCGCTGCCGGAGTTTCAGACCAGGCCGGCTGATATTACACAGCCGCGTCTTTTTTGTTTCAAGCAGGGAAAGAAAAAGGTGGAGAGTCGATCTGTAAGCCGGGTTCTGTCTTGAACAGTCATTCGTCTACGATGGCCATCACTGGACATCTTTAGCAACCTACCCGGTCCCAGCGCGGGCCACGCCTTGGGACCCTATTTGGTCTTGCTCCAAGTGGGGTTTACCTAGCCACGAACTGTTGCCAGACGTGCGGTGCGCTCTTACCGCACCTTTTCACCCTTACCGGCGCTTGCGCGCTTAGGCGGTTATTTTCTGTGGCACTTTCCGTAGGCTCACGCCTCCCAGGCATTACCTGGCACTTCGCCCTATGGAGCCCGGACTTTCCTCCCCCCCCTAATTTTCATAGAGGGCAGCGACTGTCCGATCGACTCTCCGCCGCGAAGGTTAACGGCAGAGCGCCGGAAGAACAAGCGCTAAAACCCTCAAGAACGCCATGGGCGACGGCTTACACGCCTTTCTGTTTATCCAGCGCTACCTGATACAAGACGTTTTTGCGCTCGCCGGTGATTTGCGCTGCCAGTGCGGCGGCGCGCTTGAGCGGCATTTCCTCCAGAAGCAGATCGAGGATGCGCATGGCTTCGCTGCTGACCGCGTCCTCCGACTCCGGCGCGGTCCAGCCGGCCACCAGCACCACGCACTCGCCGCGCTGCTGATTACTGTCGGACTCGACGAACGCACGCAGCTCGCTGAGCGGCAGGCCTTTGAGGGTTTCGAAGGTCTTGGTGATTTCCCGCGCCAGCAGAGCCTGACGCTCGCCGCCAAACACCGCTTCCATATCCTGCAGGCATTCGAGAATGCGATGCGGCGCTTCATAGAAAATCAGGGTGCGCGGCTCTTCTTTAACCGCTTCCAGACGTGCCTTGCGCCCGACCGACTTGGCCGGCAGAAAGCCTTCGAAGATAAAACGGTCGGACGGCAATCCTGCCGCCGACAGCGCCGCAATCAACGCGCAGGCACCCGGCACCGGCACCACGTTGATGCCGACCGCACGGGCCTGACGCACCAGGTGATAACCCGGATCGGAGATCAGCGGCGTGCCGGCATCGGAGATCAGTGCGACGTTGTCGCCCGCCAGCAACCGGGTAATAAAGCGGCTACCCTCATCCCGTTCATTGTGTTCGTGGCATGCGGCCAAAGGCGTGCCGATGCCGAAGTGCTGCATCAGGCGCGCCGAATGCCGCGTGTCTTCCGCTGCAATCAGGGCCACTTCACGGAGGATTTTCAAGGCCCGGGCGCTGATGTCGTCCAGGTTGCCGATGGGCGTCGCCACCACATAAAGCGAGCCAGCAGCGGAATTCAAAGGACCTGGAGCAGTCAAAGCGCACACCTCGTGATCGGTAAAAGCGGCCATTGTAGCGCGTCATGAGGCTTGCGATGCGCTCCGGCCGAGTGCGGTTTTTCGCCCGGTTGTGCGCTGCCGCAACATTTACTCCAGCTAAATTGACCGATTCACGCCAGTAACATCGCGCCCCGGCCAGTGCTTGGGTACAATTCCACGCTAATTTGATCGAGTATCAGGAACACTTACATGATCGCTTGCCTGCGGCTGCTCACTGCCCTCTGCCTCGCTGCCTTGTTGGCCGCGTGTGCCAGCTCCCCTTCCTCCAGCCTTGGCGAACTTCCACGGACTCCGGACGCCAGCATCGAGCAACTGCTCGAACAGGCTGCGCAGGCTAAAACCCCGGAACAAGCCGCCCTGCTGCGCCTGAGCGCGGCGGACCAGGCCTACCGCCAAGGCAATGCCGGCCAGTCCGCGCAGATCCTGCAACAAGTGCCGGTTGAGCAACTCAAGCCAGGCCAGCAGATTTTTGCCAACACGCTGTCCGCAGAGCTGGCCATGACGCGCAATCAGCCGAAAGCTGCACTGACTGCCCTGAGCCATCCAAGCTTCCAGAAGCTCAGCGAAATGCCGGAAGAGCAGCAAGTGCGCACCGGCACTGTTCACGCCCGAGCCCTTGAAGCCGATGGCCAGACGCTGGCCGCTGCCCGCGAGCGTGTGTTCATCGCACCGATGCTGGAAGGCGAAGCGGCGAGCAAGAACCACGAAGCGATCTGGACCCTGATCGCGTCGCTGCCAACCGATCAATTGCAACCGAACAACACCGACGATCTCGGCGGCTGGATGGCGCTAGCGCAAGCGGTGAAAACCGCAGGCACGCTGGAACAGCAACAAGCCGCAATCGACAACTGGCGTGCGCAGAATCCAAAGCACCCGGCGGCTGTCAACCTGCCGCTGCCACTGACCAAACTCAAGGAACTGGCCAGCCAGCCACTGAGCAAAATCGCCCTGCTGCTGCCCCAGGACGGCCAATTGGCGTCGGTCGGCAAAGCGCTGCGTGAAGGCTTCATGGCCGCGCATTATCAGGCGCAACAGGCCGGCCAGAACCCGCCTGCCATCGAGTTCTACGACAGTTCGAAGCTGACTTCGATGGACGAGTTCTATCGCAAGGCCCAGGCTGACGGCGTGCAACTGGTAGTCGGCCCGCTGGAAAAACCACTGGTCAAGCAACTGAGCACTCGCCCGCAACTGCCAATCACCACCCTGGCGCTGAACTACAGCGAAGGCGAACAAGGTCCGGCGCAGTTGTTCCAGTTCGGTCTGGCGGCTGAAGACGAAGCTCGCGAAGTTTCCCGACGCGCCCGCGCCGATGGCCTGCATCGCGCCGCGATCATGGTGCCGAAGGGCGAATGGGGCGATCGCGTTCTGCGTGCCTTCAGCCAGGACTGGCAAGCCAATGGCGGCAGCATCGTTGCCACCGAACGTGTCGATCAGCCGGTGCAACTGGCCCAGCAGATCGCCGACATGTTCCAGCTGCGTCAGAGCGAAGCTCGCGCCAAGAGCCTGCAGAATGTTGCCGGCACCAATGTCGCCGCGCAGCCTTCGCGTCGTCAGGACATCGAATTCATCTTCCTGGCCGCCACGCCGCAACAGGCCCAGCAGATCAAGCCGACCCTGAACTTCCAGTACGCCGGCGACGTTCCCGTCTACGCGACCTCCCATGTGTACAGCGCCAGCGGCGACGTCAATCAGTACAACGACATGAACGGCATTCGCTTCTGCGAAACCCCATGGCTGCTGGAAACCAGCGATCCGCTGCGCCAGCAAGTAGCTGCGCAATGGCCGCAAGCCAATGGCAGCCTCGGTCGCCTGTACGCCATGGGCGCCGACGCCTATCGCCTCGCCCCGCGCCTGGGCCAACTCAAGGCCCTGCCGGACAGCCGCATCGAAGGCCAGTCGGGCAGCCTCGGCATGACCCAGACCCAACGCGTAGTGCGCCAGTTGCCATGGGCACAGTTCGTCAGCGGTCAGGTGCAGCGCCTGCCGGACACACCGCGCTGATGCCCGACAGGTCACGCTCGCAAAGCGGCAAGGATGCCGAGCGCCAGGCGCTCGAACATCTGCAACAACAAGGGCTGCGCCTGCTGGCGCAGAACTGGTTATGCAAACGCGGCGAGCTTGATCTGGTCATGCTTGATGGCGATACAGTAGTATTCGTTGAAGTCCGCTACAGAAAAAACACTCAATGGGGTGGCGCGCTCGCCAGTATCGACGAGCGCAAGCAGCAGAAACTGATCTTTGCAGCACAGTATTTTCTTCAGTGCGAGTCGCGTTGGGCCAATTCCCCCTGCCGCTTCGATGTGGTGGCGATCGACAGCCACCCGAATCAGCTGAACTGGTTGCAGAATGCTTTCGACAGTTGATCGCCTGCACCCTGCCCCGTTTTCGTCCGACACATTTTGCTCTTTGCTTTGCGGGCTGCACATTCACGTGCCGAACAGCCGCGCCACTTAAGGTCACACAGATGGACATGCAATCCCGAATTCGCCAGCTTTTCCAGGCCAGTATCGACACCAAGCAACAGGCGATGGACGTACTTGCACCGCACATCGAGCAAGCCAGCCAGATCATGGTCAACGCCCTGCTCAACGAAGGCAAAATGCTCTCGTGCGGCAACGGTGGTTCGGCCGGCGACGCCCAGCATTTTTCTTCGGAGCTGCTCAACCGCTTCGAGCGCGAGCGTCCGAGCCTGCCGGCGATTGCGCTGACTACCGACACTTCGACGATCACCTCGATCGCCAACGATTACAGCTACAACGAAGTGTTCTCCAAGCAGATCCGCGCGCTCGGCCAGCCGGGCGATGTGTTGCTGGCGATTTCGACCAGCGGCAACTCGGCGAACATTATTCAAGCGATCCAGGCCGCACATGATCGCGAAATGATTGTCGTAGCTTTGACCGGACGCGATGGCGGCGGCATGGCGTCGCTGCTGTTGCCCGAGGACGTCGAGATTCGCGTACCGGCCAACGTCACTGCACGTATTCAGGAAGTCCACTTGCTGGCGATCCATTGCCTTTGCGATCTGATCGACAGCCAACTGTTCGGGAGTGAAGAATGACCCCTAATCGCCTTGGCCTTCTGGCCTTGACCCTGTGCCTCGGCATCAGCGGCTGCACCTCGGTGGTGAACGCCAGCCGTGAAGCGCCGATCGAAGACGACCGTGGCACGCGCACCTTCGGCAGCAAGATCGACGACTCGCTGATCGAAACCAAAGCTGGCGTGAACATCGCCAAGGCCGATCCGGCCTTGGACAACGACTCGCACATTGTCATCACCAGCTTCAACGGCGTGGTCCTGCTCGCCGGCCAGACTCCGCGCGAAGACCTCAAGGCCAAAGCCGAACAGGCCGCCGCCAACGTCCAGCGCGTGAAGAAAGTACACAACGAACTGCAAGTGCTGCAACCGTCCTCCCTGCTCGCGCGCCAGAACGACGCGTGGCTGACCACCAAGATCAAGACCCAGATGCTCACCGACGCCAGCATTCCTGGCTCGCGCATCAAAGTCGTGACCGAGAACGGCATCGTCTACCTGCTGGGCCTGCTGACCAAACAGGAAGCCACTCAGGCAACCAATCTGGTTCAGGGTGTGTCCGGTGTGCAGAAAATTGTGAAGCTGTTCGAATACATCGACTGACCTGATGACGCAGAGCTGTGTAGGAGCGTGTAGGAGCTGACGAGTGCAACGAGGCTGCGATCTCTTGATCTTGCTTCTAAAGATCAACAGATCAAAAGATCGCAGCCTCCGGCAGCCCCTACACCGCCAACGCAGACACAAAAAAGGCGATCCATCCGGATCGCCTTTTTTTATTTCACAACCTTCAAACTTGGCCGGCCACTCGGGCGTGGCGGCTCGCTGCCCGGTGGCGGCGAGTCGTCATCCGGATCGATGTCTTCCTCGTCGTCCATCGGCAACTCGAGGTCAAACACCATGCCCTGGCCGTTCTCCCGCGCATAAATGCCCAGGATCGCGCTGATCGGCACGTAGAGACTGTGCGGAACACCGCCGAAGCGGCCTTCGAACGTCACCACGTCGTTATCCATGTGCAGATGACGCACGGCACTCGGCGAGATGTTCAGGACGATCTGGCCGTCACTGGCAAAACCCTGTGGCACCTGCACCGCCGGGTACTCGGAGTTAACCAGCATGTGCGGGGTGCAATCGTTATCCACAATCCACTCGTAGAGCGCGCGGACCAGATAAGGTCGACTGGAGTTCATAGCGGCTCCTTAAGCCTTAGCGCATATCGCGTTCGACACCAGACAGACTCGCCTGGAAAGCCTCACGCGCAAACTGACGCTCCATATAATCAAGCAGCGGCTTGGCCGGCCGCGGCAGTTCAATACCCAGAATCGGCAAACGCCAGAGTATGGGTAATAGGCAGCAATCCACCAGACTTTGTTCCTCACTGAGGAAGAACGGCTTGTCGGCGAACAGCGGCGAAACGCCGGTCAGGCTTTCGCGCAGTTCCTTGCGCGCCACGACCCGTGCAGCCTCTTTGCTCTTGGGATCCAGAATCAGATCCACCAGCCCGCACCAGTCACGCTGAATCCTGTGGATCAGCAGACGGCTGTTGGCCCGCGCCACCGGATAAACCGGCATCAGCGGCGGGTGCGGGTAACGCTCATCCAGATACTCCATCACCACGGTCGACTCCCACAACGCCAGGTCACGATCGACCAGCGTCGGCAGACTGCCGTAAGGGTTCACCTCAATCAGTTTAGGCGGCTGGCGGCCCGCTTCCACGTAAATGATTTCGGCGCTGACACCCTTCTCTGCAAGCACGATGCGCACTCGGTGGGAATAGTGGTCGGCGGGGTCGGAGTAACAGGCCAACCGATTGGTCACGCCCATGGCGATCCTCCTCGCTTGTTGAATTTGTCGGAACCGGAAAAACGCGCGCGCCCAGAGGGCACCTCCCGCAGGGTCTGACTGAGCAGATCCTGCTTTAGCGGAGGCGCCCTTGGGCGCGCGCGATTAACAGCAATGCTTGAAGCGTATCAGTGCACGTCTTTCCAGTATTCACGCTTGAGCAGGTAGGCGAACACAAAGAAGAACGCCAGGTACAGCAAGACGTAAGTACCGATGCGCTGATGTTGCAGCTTAACCGGGTTAGCCGAGTAAGCCAGGAAGGTTACCAGATTCTTGACCTTCTCATCGAACTGCTCTTCGTTCAGAGCACCGGACTTCGGCACGATGGTCAGTTGATCGCACGCTTCATGGGTCAGCGGCGTGCCGGTCAGCGGATCGTATTGCTTCTTGCCATCCTCGACGATCTGCACCTGTTTGCAGCCGACGACCTGACGACCTTGCAGGCCGACCAGCACGTTAGGCATGCCGACGTTCGGGAAGACCTTGTTGTTCACGCCCCATGGACGCGCCGGGTCTTCATAGAACGACTTCAGGTAACCGTAGAGCCAGTCGGTGCCGCGTACTCGCGCCACCAGCGTCAGGTCCGGCGGCGCGGCGCCGAACCAGGTCTTGGCGTCGGACGGCTGCATGCCGATGTTCATGTGGTCGCCAATCTTGGCACCGGTGAATACCAGCTTCTCCAGCATCAACTCGTGCGGGATGCCGAGGTCATCGGCGACGCGCTCGTAACGCTGGAACTTGGCACTGTGGCAACCCATGCAATAGTTGGCAAAGGTCCGCGCGCCATCCTGCAGAGCGGCTTTGTCGGAGACGTCGATATCGACACTTTCCAGTTCCGGACCATGACCCTCGGCGGCAAAAACCAAGGAAGGCAGAGCAGCAAAAATCAGAGCAAGTAATAACTTTTTCATCAGCCAGTCACCCTTTCCGGAACCGGTTTGGTCTTCTCGAGCCGGGTGTAGAACGGCATCAGAATGAAGTAGGCGAAATACAGGAAGGTGCAGACCTGCGACAGCAACGTGCGCCCCGGAGTTGGCGCAAGAACACCGAGAACGCCGAGAATCACGAAGGAAATGCAGAACACCACCAGCCAGATTTTGCTCAGCCAGCCTTTGTAGCGCATCGATTTGACCGGGCTGCGATCCAGCCACGGCAGCACGAACAGCACCGCAATCGCCGCACCCATGGCGACAACGCCAAGGAGTTTGTCCGGGATCGCCCGCAGGATCGCGTAGAACGGCGTGAAGTACCAGACGGGGGCAATGTGCTCAGGCGTCTTGAATGCGTTCGCCTG
Source organism: Pseudomonas sp. Sample_9 (assembly GCF_004307535.1). Lineage (NCBI taxonomy): Bacteria > Pseudomonadati > Pseudomonadota > Gammaproteobacteria > Pseudomonadales > Pseudomonadaceae > Pseudomonas > Pseudomonas sp. Sample_9. The sequence goes on along the minus strand of NZ_RAZO01000033.1, from coordinate 6,056 downwards.
CTCGAAATTCGGTTTTTCGAGGAAGTAGCCGCCCATTTCCGGGAAGAAGAACACAATGGAGCAGAAGATGAACAGGAACACCACAACGCCGACAATGTCCTTCACCGTGTAATACGGGTGGAATGCGATGCCGTCCAGCGGGATGCCGTTTTCGTCTTTGTGCTTCTTGATATCCACGCCATCAGGGTTGTTCGAACCGACTTCGTGCAGCGCCAGAATGTGCAAGACCACCAGACCGAGAATCACGATCGGCAGCGCGACCACGTGCAGGGCGAAGAAGCGGTTCAGTGTGATTCCGGAGATCAGATAGTCACCGCGAATCCACTGGGTCAGGTCATCGCCGATCAGCGGAATCGCACCGAACAGCGAAATGATCACCTGGGCTCCCCAGTACGACATCTGGCCCCACGGCAGCAGGTAACCCATGAACGCTTCGGCCATCAGTGCCAAGTAGATCAGCATGCCGAACACCCAGACCAGCTCCCGCGGTTTTTGGTACGAACCGTAGAGCAGGCCGCGGAACATGTGCAGATAAACGACGATGAAAAACGCCGAGGCACCGGTCGAGTGCAGCAGACGCAGGATCGAGCCGTACTCGACGTCGCGCATGATGTATTCAACAGAGGCGAAGGCTTCTTCTGCCGATGGTGTATAGCTCATCGTCAGCCAGACACCGGTGACGATCTGGTTGACCAGCACCAGCAACGCCAGCGAGCCGAAGAAATAGAAGAAGTTGAAGTTTTTTGGCGCGTAGTACTTGCTGAGATGGTCTTCCCACATCTTGGTCGCGGGAAAGCGCGCATCAACCCAATCCATGAACTTGCTCATCACGCTTTCTCCGTATCGACGCCAATGACAATCAGGTCATCGGTCTCATAGGAATGCGGGGGAACTGGCAGGTTCAAAGGCGCAGGTTGCGACTTGTAGACGCGGCCAGCCAGATCGTAGTGGGAACCGTGGCACGGGCAGAAATAGCCGCCTACCCAGTCCTTGCCCAGATCCGCAGGTGCCACTTCGGGACGGAAGGTCGGTGAACAACCCAGGTGTGTACAGATCCCGATCAGCAGGAGAATTTCCGGCTTGATCGAGCGTACTTCCGGGTCGACATAAGTGGGTTGCGTGGAGTTTTTGGAGGTCGGATCGGAGAGCTGACCCTCGATCTTCTTGAGATTCCCCAGGATTTCCTCGGTACGGCGGACAATGAACACCGGCTGGCCGCGCCATTCAGCAATCATCTGCTGGCCTGGCTCGATTTTGCTGACATTCACTTTCACCGGTGCACCGGCAGCTTTCGCCTTGGCACTGGGAAACCATGACCCCACGAACGGGACCGCAGCCCCCACCGCTCCTGCAGCACCCACCACGGATGTGGCTGCCACCAGGAAGCGACGCCGGCCTGCATTCACGCCGTCATTGCTCATTCAGTCCTCTCCCATCAGCTTTTTTGGCCTGTTAAATCAGGCGTCTACTAAATAAATCAAATGTTACTTATAAAAATTTTGCCCGAATGGTAATGAAAACCCCCAATTCTGACAAGGTTAATTCCCCGGGACTCAGCCCCTCAAGCCTTGGAGTATAGGGGGTCTACGGCTGTGGCAAGTTGTCACAACGCAATTCTTTGATAAATCGCAGGCATAAAAAAACGCCCGCTTCCGTGAGGAGGCGGGCGTTCTTTTTTGAACGTGGAAGCGGAATTAACGCTTCGAGTACTGCGGACGCTTACGCGCTTTACGCAGACCAACTTTCTTACGTTCAACTTCACGGGCGTCGCGGGTAACGAAGCCAGCTTTGCGCAGAGCGCTACGCAGGGTTTCGTCGTAGTCCATCAGAGCGCGAGTGATGCCGTGGCGGATTGCGCCAGCCTGACCACTTACACCACCGCCGATCACGGTGACGTAGATGTCGAACTTCTCGACAGTCTCGGTCAGCTCCAGCGGCTGACGAACTACCATGCGGGCAGTTTCGCGGCCGAAGAAGTTATCCAGCGAACGGTTGTTGATGGAGATGTTACCAGTACCCGGACGCAGGAAAACGCGTGCGGTTGCGGTCTTGCGACGGCCAGTGCCGTAATTTTGAGTCGCCGACATAATGTACTATTCCGTTAAAACTTCAGTTCTTGGGGCTGCTGAGCAGTATGAGGGTGAGCAGCGCCCGCATAGACTTTCAGCTTACGGTACATGTCGCGACCCAGTGGGTTTTTAGGCAGCATGCCTTTAACCGCGGTCTCGATCACGCGCTCAGGGGCCTTGGCGATCAGCTTTTCAAAGTTGATCGACTTGATGCCGCCCGGGAAACCGGAGTGGGAGTAGTACATTTTGTCAGTGGTTTTAGCGCCGGTAACACGGATCTGCTCGGCGTTGATGACGACGATGTAGTCGCCGGTGTCAACGTGAGGAGTGTACTCAGGCTTGTGCTTGCCACGCAGACGGCTCGCGATTTCGGTGGCCAGACGACCCAGGGTCTGACCAGCAGCGTCGACGACAAACCAGTCGCGCTTTACTGTTTCCGGTTTAGCAGTAAAAGTTTTCATTCTTTATAGCCTCAGGGGCCGCCTGTAAATAAGACGGCGGATCTTACTGAATAGTGCGTACTTTGACAAGTCAAAGGCAGCCGGATACAGACGCTTTCGGGGGCTCGGGTCGGCGCGTCCGTTCAACGGCAAGATTCTTCGGCGGCGGCGCATCACTTCCACTGCAGAAAGAGGTCGGCAATTATGCAGATTGCGAAAATTTTTTCAACCTGCTTTTATGATTGTTTTGCCCAAGGAGCACCCGATGGACTATCGCCAGCTAGGCCGTACCGACCTGAACGTGAGTGCAATCTGCCTCGGCACCATGACCTGGGGCGAGCAAAACACTGAGGCTGAAGCCTTCGCCCAGATCGAGCGGGCGAAAGAAGCGGGGATCAATTTCCTCGACACCGCCGAAATGTACCCGGTGCCGCCCAAAGCCGAAACCTACGCCACCACCGAGCGCTACATCGGCAATTACTTCAAGAGTCGCGGTGACCGTTCCGACTGGATCCTCGCCAGCAAGATCGCCGGCCCCGGCAACACCATCGATTACATCCGCGACAAGAACCTGCGCCACAACCGCCAGCACATCACCGAAGCACTGGACGGCAGCCTCAAGCGCCTGCAGACCGATTACATCGATCTGTATCAATTGCACTGGCCGGAGCGCAGCACCAACTTTTTCGGGCAGCTGGGCTACAAGCACAAGATCGAAGCGAACCTGACGCCGCTGGAAGATACCCTCGAAGCCCTCGACGAGCAGGTTAAGGCCGGCAAGATCCGCCACATCGGTCTGTCCAACGAAACGCCGTGGGGCACCATGCGCTTTCTGGCTCTGGCCGAAGCGCGTGGCTGGCCGCGTGCGGTATCGATCCAGAACCCGTACAACCTGCTCAACCGCAGCTTTGAAGTCGGCCTGGCCGAGATCGCCATCCGCGAACAGTGCGGCCTGCTCGCCTATTCGCCGCTGGCGTTCGGCTTCCTCTCCGGCAAGTACGAAGGCGGCGCCCGTCCACCGAAAGGCCGCCTCAGCCTCTACAGCCGCTTCAGCCGCTATTTCAACCCGCAATCGGAGGCGGCGTGCAGCCGTTACGTAGCCCTGGCCCGTGAACACGGTCTGGACCCGGCACAAATGGCCCTGGCCTTCGTGACCCAGCAACCGTTCGTCACCAGCAACATCATTGGCGCGACGACGCTTGAGCAACTGGACAGCAACATTGCCAGTTTTGATCTGAAACTGTCCGATGAAGTGCTGGCCGGGATCGAGGCGATTCACAAGGATCACCCGAACCCCGCGCCATAACTGACCGCCAAAAGCTTCGCGAGCAGGCTCGCTCCCACAGGTACGGTGATCCCCTGGGGGAGCGAGCCTGCTCGCGAAGAGGCCAGTCAGATTACCTCAACAGCGGAACGCGGAGCGTCCCCGGCGGCATTCCTTTGCTGCGCGTGGGAACGATCATCACAGCGACCGCGCAATAATCTCCTTCATGATTTCATTCGTGCCGGCATAAATCCGCTGCACCCGCGCATCCGCCCACGCCCGGGCCACCGGGTATTCCCACATGAAGCCGTAGCCGCCATGCAGTTGCACGCACTCGTCGAGCACCTTGCATTGCAGATCGGTGCCCCAGTATTTGGCCATGGCCGCCGTCGGCACATCGAGTTTGCCCTGCAGATGCAGTTCCAGGCAGCGATCGACGAAGACCCGGCCGATCTGGATCTCGGTGGCCATTTCGGCCAGTTTGAAGCGGGTGTTCTGGAAATCGGCGATCGACTTGCCGAACGCCTTGCGATCACGGGTGTAATTCAGCGTCCATTGCAACGCTGCTTCAGCCGAGGCCAGACCGCCAATCGCCACGGTCAGGCGCTCCTGCGGCAACTCCTGCATCAGATAGGCAAACCCGGCACCCGCCTGGCCGAGAAGGTTTTCCTTCGGCACGCGCACGTCCTGGAAGAACAGTTCCGAGGTGTCCTGCGCCTTCATGCCGACCTTCTCCAGGCGCTTGCCCTTTTCGAAGCCCGGCGTATTCGCCTCCACCAGAAACAGACTGGTGCCCTTGGCCCCAGCCTTGGGGTCGGTCTTGGCCACCACTATCACCAGGTCAGCCAGAAAGCCGTTGGTGATAAAGGTCTTCGAACCGTTGATCACATATTCGTCACCGTCGAGCACCGCCGTGGTTTTCACCCCTTGCAGGTCGGAACCGGCGCCAGGCTCGGTCATGGCAATCGCCGTGACCATTTCGCCCGAGACCAGTTTCGGCAGGTATTTGTGTTTCAGCGCCTCGCTGCCGTAATGCAGGATGTAGGGCGCGACGATGTCCGAGTGCAGCGAAAAGCCGATGCCGGTCAGGCCCAGACGCCCGACTTCTTCAATCACTACGGTGCTGTAGAGGAAATCCGCGCCGAGCCCGCCGTACTCTTCCGGCAGATGCGAACAGAGCATCCCCGCCTCCCCCGCCTTGTTCCACAGCGCTCGATCGATGTGCCCCTGCTTCTCCCACTGCGCGTGATACGGCACGGCCTCTTTTTCGAGGAAAGTTCGCACGCTGTCGCGGAACAATTCGTGCTCTGAGCTGAACAGGGTTCTGGGGATCATGCGGCACCTTTCTTTGTTGTTGGAGGGATACGGCTCTCAGAGACTAAGCCCGACTCCTGCTACGGGACACTGGACACATCCGACAAAAAATAAGACGATCCAGCCGTCTGGTGACCACTTTCCCTTATAAAAACAAAACAAAAGTTGAATTATGTCTAAGCACGTCTCCCCGCCCTTGCGGCGCGTCAGCATCCTGGCCATCGACCGGGTTTTCGCTTACACCCTCATGCAGGCGAAGGATTTTTTCCATGTGGCCAGCCTGCGTTACGGCAAACAACTGGGCCACGGCCTGACACCGGCGTTCGAAACTCGCCTGGTCAGCCCGGATGGCAAACCGGTAAAAAGCTTCAGCGACGTGGTCATGCCGGTCGACGGCGGCCTGGAAAACGCCGATGTGATCATCCTCCCGGCGTTCTGGGACGATTTCGACACGCTGTGCAGCCGTTACCCGCAAATCATGCCGTGGCTGCGCGAACAGCATGCGCGCGGCGCGGTGTTATGCGGCGAAGCCACCGGAGTGTTCTGGCTCGCCGAAGCCGGGCTGCTCAACGGCAAGGAAGCGACTACCTACTGGCGCTTCTTCAACGCCTTCGCCGAGCGTTTCCCCAAGGTCTATCTGAATCAGGACAAGCACCTGACCGACGCCGACAATCTCTACTGCGCCGGCGGTACTACTTCGGCCTGCGATCTCTACATCTATCTGATCGAACGCTTCTGCGGCGCGAACGTGGCACAAGCCGTGGCCCGTGACATCCTTTACGAAGTGCAGCGCAGCTACTCACCGGGACGTATCGGTTTCGGCGGGCAGAAGCTGCATCAGGACGTGATCATCCTGCAGATCCAGCAGTGGCTCGAAGAACATTTTGCCGACAAGTTCCGCTTCGAAGACGTCGCCCGCGAGCACGGCATGAGCATCCGCAACTTCATGCGCCGCTTCCAGACCGCCAC
>NZ_RAZO01000040.1:0-2924 GCF_004307535.1 Pseudomonas sp. Sample_9 | reverse complement strand
GCGAGGCTGTCGGCTTCTTCGACGGTCTTGTCCTTGCGCCAGCGCAGCATGCGCGGGAAGCGCACGGCGATGCCGCTCTTGTGCCGGCGCGACAGGGCGATGCCCTCGAAGCCGAGTTCGAACACCAGGCTCGGTTTCACGCTGCTGACCGGGCCGAATTTCTCCACGGTGGTCTTGCGCACGATGCTGTCGACCTGACGCATCTCTTCATCGGTCAGCCCCGAATACGCCTTGGCAAACGGCACCAGCGAGCGCTGGCTGGATTCCGGCGGGCCGTCCCACACGGCGAAGGTGTAATCGCTGTACAGACTGGCACGGCGGCCGTGTCCACGCTGGGCATAAATCAGTACCGCGTCGACGCTGAACGGGTCGACCTTCCACTTCCACCACACGCCCATGTCCTTGGTCCGGCCGACGCCATACAGCGAATCGCGGGCCTTGAGCATCATGCCTTCGACGCCGAGTTTGCGTGACGCTTCGCGCTGGCGGCCGAGGTCGAGCCAGTCTTCGCCGGTCAATACAGGGGAGGGCAGCAGTACCGGGCTGTTGCAGCGCGCGATCACCTCTTCGAGTTGCGCCCGGCGCTTGACCTGCGGCTGGTTGCGCCAGTCTTCGCCCTGCCATTCCAGCAGGTCGTAGGCCAGCACCACCACCGGCACTTCTTCGAGAATCTTCTTGTCGAGCGTCTTGCGACCGATGCGTTGTTGCAGCAGGGCGAACGGTTGCACGGCCGGCGGCTCATCGGATTGCGGATCGAAGGCATCTTCAGTCGTCGGATGGGTACTCTTCCAAACGACGATTTCGCCGTCGATCACCGTGCCGTCGGGCAAGCCGTGGACCAGCACATCGAACTCGGGGAAGCGCTCGGTCACCAGTTCCTCGCCGCGCGACCACACCCACAGCTTGCCGTCGCGCTTGACCACTTGCGCGCGGATACCGTCCCACTTCCATTCCACCTGCCAGTCGCTGGCCGGGCCGAGCAGGGCGTCGAATTCCTCGACCGGTTGCGACAAGGCGTGGGCAAGAAAGAACGGGTAGGGCTGGCCGCCGCGCTGGGCATGTTCGTCGGCGGATTCCGGGGCGATCAGTTTCAGATAACTGGCGGCGTTCGGTCGGTTCGACAGATCGGTGTAACCGACCAGACGCTGAGCCACGCGTTTGCTGTCGAGCCCGGCCATCGACGCCAGGGCGCGGGTGACCAGCAACTTCGACACGCCAACGCGGAAACTGCCGGTGATCAGCTTGATGCACAGCATCAGGCTCGGCCGGTCCAGTTGTGCCCACAACATTGGCAGCTGCCGCGCCAGATACTCCGGCGTTTCGCCGCGCAGTGGCAGCAGCCTGTCTTCGATCCATTCGGCGAGACCGGCCTCGGAGCTGTGGGGATTTTCCGGCAGCACCAGAGAAATGGTCTCGGCCAGATCGCCGACCGCCTGATAGCTTTCTTCGAACAACCACGGCTCCAGCCCCGAGACTGCCACCGCCAGCTCGCGGAGGATGCGTACCGGCACCAGTTGTCGCGGCCGTCCACCGGAAAGGAAATACACCGCCCACGCGGCATCTTCTGGCGCGGCCTGCGCGAAGTACGCCTGCATCGCCGCCAGCTTGGCGTTGCTCGACGTGGTGGCGTCGAGTTCGGCATATAACTCGGCGAAGGCTTTCATGGCGATGTCTCGGCAACGGTGGGTTCGCTGGCGATGTTGTCGTCTTCGTCATCGCCGTATTCGGTGGTGAAGCCTTGTGCATCGAGGCCCTGTTCGCGCAGATGGCGCACGAGCACGCCGATCGAGCCGTGGGTGACCATCACCCGTTCCGCGCCGGTCTGGTTGATCGCCCAGAGCAGGCCGGGCCAATCGGCGTGATCGGAAAGGACGAAGCCGCGATCGACGCCGCGCCGCCGCCGGGTCCCGCGCAGGCGCATCCAGCCGCTGGCAAAGGCATCGCTGAACTCGCCGAAACGCCGCATCCAGGTACTGCCGCCTGCTGACGGCGGAGCAATGACCAGCGCCTGGCGCATGATCGGGTCGCTTTTTTTCACGTCGCCCGCATAAATCGTCGGCGGCAGGTACACGCCGGCATCGCGGTACACACGGTTCAACGGTTCGACCGCGCCGTGGCTGAGGATTGGGCCAAGGGTTTCGTCGATGCCGTGGAGAATCCGCTGGGCCTTGCCGAAGGAATAGCAGAACAGCACGCTGGCCTTGCCGGCGGCGATGTTGGCCGCCCACCACTGATTGATCTCGGCGAAGATCTGCGCCTGCGGCTGCCAGCGATAGATCGGCAGGCCGAAGGTCGATTCCGTGATGAAGGTGTGGCAGCGCACCGGTTCGAATGGGGTGCAGGTGCCGTCCGGCTCGACCTTGTAATCCCCCGATGCAACCCAGACCTCGCCACCGTATTCCAGCCGCACCTGCGCCGAACCGAGGACATGCCCGGCGGGGTGAAAACTTAAGGTCACGCCGTGGTGAGTCAGGCGTTGGCCGTAGTCGAGTGTTTGCAACTGGATATCCTGACCGAGGCGCGCGCGCAGAATTCCGGCGCTGGCGCTGCTCGACAGGTAGTGCTGATTACCGGTGCGCGCGTGATCGCCATGGGCATGGGTGATCACTGAACGCTCGACCGGCCGCCACGGATCGATATAGAAATCCCCGGCGGGGCAGTAGAGACCTTCAGGTCGGGCAATAACAAGATCCATGTCGTGACCGGAATGGGGGGCTTGTTAGCTATGAGGCGGGCGTGAGGCTGGAAGTTCGATCGGCTTTGAAGCGCTACCCTCACCCCAGCCCTCTCCCAGAGGGAGAGGGGGGCCGACCGAGTTGAATATGGATCCGGCACAGCCTTGCGCCTGATCCAATGGTGGATTCACCGTCTCTCTTTCAGGTCGGCGCAAGACCCAAGCATCCCCCAATCAGTCCCCTCTCCCT
>NZ_RAZO01000357.1:0-2959 GCF_004307535.1 Pseudomonas sp. Sample_9 | reverse complement strand
ACCTTCGCCGACTCGGCATGCTGCAGCCAGCCGCTGACGGCGGGCAGGTGATCCATGCATTTGCACTGGGCAATCGCGGTCATTGCGCCGCAATCGGAGTGGCCGCAAATCACGATATCGGTCACTCCCAGCACTGCCACCGCATATTCCACCGTCGCCGAGACCCCGCCTGGATGCGGGCTGTAGGAGGGCACGATATTGCCGGCATTGCGGATCACGAACAGCTCGCCGGGTTCTTGCTGGGTGAGCAGCTCAGGCACTACACGGCTGTCGGAACAGGTGATGAACAGCGTGCCGGGTTGCTGAGTCGTGGCCAGATGTTTGAAAAGTTCGCTGCGTTGCGGGAAGGCTTCGTTCTGGAATTTCAGGAAGCCGTCGATCAGGGCTTTCATGGGCGTGTCCTCTTGGCAGAAATCGGATGGCCCGCACGCAGTGTGCGGGCCGGGCGCATCAGAACGGGCGCAGCGGCAGGAACTTGCCGTCGAGGGTCACCACGGCGCGGGAGCCGCCTTCAGGGTCTTCGATTTTCTTGATGTCCAGTTTGAAGTTGATCGCACTGATGATGCCGTCACCGAACTGCTCGTGAACCAGCGCCTTCAGCGTGGTGCCGTAGATCTGGATCATTTCGTAAAAACGGTAGATGGTCGGATCGGTCGGCACGCCGCTGAGGCTGCCGCGCAAAGGAATGATCTGCAGAGCGGCGACGTCATCGGCGCTCAGATCAAGCTTGTCGCCGACCACTTGAGCAGCATTTTCCGGCAACGGATGCTGGCCGAGCAGGGCGGCGGTGACATAAGCCAGGCTGAGGCCGGTGCCGTCAGAGAGATCCTGCCACGACAGATCTTTTTTCGCCTTGGCGTCGAGAACGCGGGTAGTCAGGGCCAGGCTGTTGTCGTTGTAGGCGTGGGACTGTTGCATGGTGTCACTCCTTTCAGGGGTTGGCTTGCTGTGTGTGGAAGCAATGTTGCGCCGGTCGATTCATAGCGTCCAAGACCGATATACAATGCTTCGCATAAGCCCTGCCTATAGATGGTGTCCTCATGCTGTTGCGACATTTGCGTTATTTGCTCGCCGTTGCCGATCACGGCGGGTTCACCCGGGCGGCCGAAGCGCTGCATGTATCGCAGCCGACGTTGTCGCAGCAGATCCGGCAACTGGAAGAAACCCTCGGCGTCAGCCTGTTCGATCGCACCTCACGCACGGTGAAGCCGACGGATGCAGGCGCGGCTTACATTGAATGCGCACGGCGCGTGCTGGTGGAGCTGGAAGCCGGGCAGCGCGCCTTGCACGACGTGAAGGACTTGTCCCGCGGCACCCTGCGTCTGGCGATGACGCCGACGTTCATGGCGTATCTGGTCGGGCCACTGGTGCGCGACTACGGGGCACGGTTTCCCGGTATTCATCTGGAGATCTTCGAGTTGTCGATGGACGACATCGAGGCCGGGCTGGCGGATGACTCGCTGGATGTCGCGATCGCGTTTACCCCGGTGCGCAATGCCGATATCGAATGCATACCGGCGTTTACCGAGACGCTGGGGATCATGGTCGGGCCTGGGCATCCGCTCTATGACAGCCCTTCGGTATTGACGCCGCCGGAATTGGCTTCACTGCATTTCGCCTTGCTGGCGCCGGGCTTCATTACGCGGTTATTGGTGGATGAGTATTTCCGCGAGCACGGGATTACGCCGCAGGTGCGGATTGAAGTGAATTCGGTGAGTACGTTGCTGGAAGTGGTGCGGCATGCGCCGCTGGCGACCATGCTGCCCGAGGCGATTGCCAGCGAAGACCGCGCATTGCGCCGCTTGCGTGTTGAAGGGGAGGCGCCGCAGCGTGGCGCGGCGTTGTTGCGGCGCAGGAATAATTATCACAGTGCGGCGGCGTTGGCGTTTGTTGATCTTGTTCTGCAAACGCATATGACATGAACAAGACCTGTGGGAGCGGACCTGCTCGCGAATGTGCTGTGTCAGACACTGATGTTTGCGCCTGAAGACTGCATTCGCGAGCAGGCTCGCTCCCACAAAGTTGCAGGGTGAGTTCCGGATGTAAAAAGGCCTGCTTCTTATCGAAGCAGGCCCTTTATTACTGAAGCGTTATTCAATACAACCGATCAATCACCCGAACTTCGTTCTGATTCTGCATCGAATCCCACGCCTGTTTCAGCGTCTGCAGCACACTGCCAATGAAGTCCTTGTCGGCCGCAGCCTTCTTGCCGACATAACCGTGGCCGCGGCGGTACATCTTCAGGCGGGCCAGCAGGTTCTGGTGGTTGCGGTCGAATTCCTCTTCGCCAGCGTGGGGCGACAGGCAGTCGATGTGCACCTGGCCCGACTTGCTGATCCAGAGAATATGGCTGTCGTGGCTGTCTTTCTGCGCCGCGAACATACGAGCCAGTTCTTCGATAGTGGGTTGATTGTTCAGATTCATTGTTATGCCCCTTGACCAGTCTGGTGATCTTTCAAAGTTGATTCGCTAATACAGGTAGCCCATCGGTTAGTTGATCCCTGGCACCGAAACCAGGACGTCAGCGCTCGCCCGTATGAAGTACGGGGTCATGCATCTGTTGCATGTAGTCGTGTTGAATAACTGCTACGCAATAGCGTCACAACGAGGAGAAGCAGCGAAAACCGGGAGGCTCCTTGACGACAATCCAGTGTCGGCCACAAGCGTCTTGAGAATTTTCGCCAGCGCTTCTCGTCCTTGTACTGGACGTTCAGGCCAGGTCAGCTTCTTCAATCTGCCTTGTGGGCAGCGTGTATCCGGAAAAAACAACTCGGCGGTCAGACGAGTTTGCTCAAGCGTGTTACCAGTGCTCCCGATCGGGGAACGTCTTCATCATGCAAAAGCAAAACGATGCCGTCAACGGTTTTGTAGTGATTATTTTCAAGCACTACATATTGTCGGACAAAGCTGTTTTGGAATGAGAAAAGATCCGTTTCAGCAACGTAGAGAAGGGAACCTC
>NZ_RAZO01000320.1:0-36359 GCF_004307535.1 Pseudomonas sp. Sample_9 | reverse complement strand
GAGCTTGCGCTCATTGTTGAGTGGGGCGGCTTCGCCGCGGGCAGCTGCGCTGCTTGGCTTTTTGCTTTTGCTTTTGTGGGAGCGAGCCTGCTCGCGATGGCGATCTGCGAGGCAACCAATTCCTATCGAATTCACGCGATCCAACTGTAGGAGCCGCCGAAGGCTGCGATCTTTTGATCTGGCTTTGGCTTTTGATCCGGCTCTTGATCTTTTGCCCCTTCGGCAGGCTTCGTTACGGGATCGATCCGGGCGTGGGAGCGCAGCGACCGTACGACGCAGTCGTACACAGCGATTGGAGGTGCAGCGAAGCAAACCGTAGACGCTGCGCCAGGATCGGTTCCGTAACGAAGGTACCCCGAGCCCAAGCGAGCGGGCCGTACGCCGGGGCAAAGCCTTTTGGTTCCTTTTTGGCGTTTGAAAAAGGGACTCGCTGTAAGAGCGAAACCGCCAGCGGCAACACCCGCAGCAATGGATATGCCTCAATCCCAAAAAACAAAAAAGCCCCACATCTCACAATGCGGGGCTCTCTCACAGCTCAAATCAAAAAATCAGAAATCAGCCTTCACCGACATCACAAAATTGCGCGGATCCCCATAGAAGTTACCGAACCCCTCGGTACCAATGGTCGCGTAATAACGCTTGTCGAACAGGTTGTTGCCGTTCAACGCCACCGACCAGGTGTCATCAATCCGATAACCGATGCGACCGTTCCAGACCGCATAACCCGCGCCATTGACATTGTCCCCGCCCAGAGGCGAAACGCGGTAGGTGCCTGTCTGTGCATTGACACCCGCACCAATGGTCACACGGTCCAGCGGCCCGCTCAGGGCGTAATCACCCCAGACGCGCAACAGGTGACGCGGCACGTAGGAGTTGTAGACCGCGCCATCCTGAGTGGCGTCGGCATCTTCCAGCACCTTGGTCTGGGTGTAGGTATAACCGGCCAGCAATTGCAGGCGGTCGATTACTTCACCGCTGACTTCAGCTTCAAAGCCTTGGGCGCGGACCTTGCCGGAGTTGATCTGGCAGGAGCTGTCTTCGCACCGCAGGTCATCCTGGGCCGCGTCTTTCTGGATGGTGCGGAACAGGTTGAACGTGGTGTTCAAGCGACCGTCGTACCACTCACCCTTGATGCCCAATTCGTAGCTCTGGCCAATCAAGGGCTTGAGCGTGCTGCCATCGATGGTTTTGTACGAGCCTTGCGGGGTGAAGATATCGGTGTAGCTGGCGTAGGCGGTCAGGTTGTCGTTGAGGTCGTAGAGCAGGCCGGCGAACGGCGTGACCTGGCCGGTTTCGGTGGACTGGGTGTTGACCTCGGTGCCTTCGCCACGGAAGTACTGCACCGAATCGGTGTCGGATTTGTACCAGCTGACCCGGCTGCCGAGTACCAGGGTCATCGGGTCGGCGAGTTTCAGACGGGCGATCGAGTAAGCGCCGTATTGCTTGATGTGCATGTCCACCGGGCCGCCACGGGAGGCGTTGGCCAGGTAGTAGCTTTCATCCGGCTGCGGGATGTTGTGGTTCGGGTTGAACACGTTCTGACGCTGCGGCAATGCTGCCACCGCGTAGAAGTCGTCCTTGTGCGAACGGCTGGCGTTGGCGCCGACGATCAGTTCGTGCTGCTGGCCGAAGGCGTCGAATTTGCCGTCGACGTAGGCATCGAAACCGTAGTCGCGCTGATCGTAGTCATAGGTACTGCCGAGCATCAGCGTGTTGGTGGCAGTGGCGCCGACCGGCACCGCGCCGCTCGGGAAGGAATATTCCATGTCCTGGGTGTTGCGCGAGTAGACACCGGCAACTTTCAGCGACCAATCGTCGTTGAACTGGTGCTTGACGTCGGCGAAGTAGGTGGCGCGTTTGCTGCGCTGGTTGTTCCACGAGGTGTTCAGGCAGGTGGAGCGTTTCAGGTGCAGGTCGGAGCCGTCGGCGTAGCGCGGCAGGCCGCCCCAGCACGGGGTGGCGTCGACGTCTTCATAGGCCATGCCCAGACCGAGGGTGGTGTCGGGGCTGAGGTCGAAGTCCAGGGCGCCGTAGTAGATCTGGTCGCGGCGTTCAGCGACATCGTAGAAATACTGACGGGTCTGCTGCGTCACCACGGCGCGGCCACGCACGGTGCCGGCGTCGTTCAGCGGGCCGCCGGTGTCGACCTGGCCGCGATAGTTGTCCCAGGTCCCGGCCGACAGCGACAGCTGTGTGTGCGGGGTGTCCTGGCCGCGCTTGCGCACGAAGTTGACGCCGCCGGCGGTGCCGCCCGCGCCCTTCATCATGCCCGCCGCGCCGCGGAGGATTTCCACGCGGTCGTAAATGGCCATGTCACTGTTGAAGCTGTCCGCCTGCACGTAGCTGCTGCCGATGTCCAGCGGTACGCCGTCGTACTGGTACTGGCCGGTCATGCGGAAACCGCGCGAGTAGAAATACTTGCCGCCCATTGGCGAGTCGTAAACGGTGATGCCCGGGGTCTTCTCCATCACCTGTTCGATGGTGTTGAGGTTCTGGTCATCGAGCATCTTGCGGGTCATCACCGTGACCGACTGCGGCGTTTCCTTGAGCGAGTGCACGCCCTTGCCGATGGTCACACCGCCGGTGGTGTACGAGTTGCTGCCTTCGGTGGTGGCGCCGAGGCGGTTGGCGTTGACGTTGGTAGGCGCCAGTTCCATCGCGCTGCCGCTGGTGGCCGGGCCGAGCACGGTGACGGTGTTGCCGTCACGCTGATAGCGAATGCCGGTGCCGCTGAGCATGGCCTTGAGCGACTCGTCATCCTGATAGCGGCCGTTGAGGGCGCTGGAGCGCAGGCCTTGCAGGCTTTCCGGGCTGTAGATGATTTGCAGGCTGGTCTGCTGACCGAGGGTCTGCAGGGCCTGGGCCAGCGGTTGGGCCGGGATGTTCAGGGTCCATTCCTGGGCCTGGACATACGGCGCTGCTGCAAGGGTCAGTGCCAGACCCAGGCCGCTACCGGCCAGGCGTGTGCGGGTCGCGCCGTGCATCAGCAGGGCTCGAGTCAGAGGGCGAAGCATGAAACGGGATGCGGACATGAGGTTAAGACCTTGGCAGGTATAGTTGTTAATGGTTCTTATTCATCTCATTAAGACGAGGAAGCCGCGGCAAACCGGAAAAGTTTTTTCTCCGGCCCGGTCGCGGCTGCCTCGATCAAGCGGTTTGCAGTTCGCTTCTGACCCTGCCGGCCTCCATGCGCACCAGTTGATCGGCGACGTCGAAGTAACGGTCGTCGTGGGAAATCACGATGATGGTTTTGCCCAGGCGCTTGAGGTCGGGCAGCAGCTCGGTATAGAAGATTCGCCGGAAGGTCGGGTCCTGATCCGCCGCCCATTCATCGAACACCAGCACCGGGCGCTCTTCGAGCCAGGCGTTGACCAGTGCCAGGCGCTTGCGTTGGCCGGTGGACAGGTCGGTGGTGCTGAACGCGCCGTCGCGCACGCTGACCTTGTGCGCGATCTCCAGACGTTCGAGGTAGCGGGTGGCATCCTGCGGCACTTCACGATCGCCCTGGATCAGGTCATCGAACAGATAGTAGTCGGCGAAGATCGTCGTGAAGTTCTGCCGGTAATCATCGCGGTTGGCCGCAGTGATCGGCTTGTCGTTAACGCGAATTTCGCCCTCGGTCGGCGCGTACAGGCCCAGGAGCAATTTGATCAGCGTGGTTTTGCCGCAGCCGTTCTCACCGACGATGAACACGATGTCGCCCTGTTCGATACGCAGGTTCACCGGCCCGAGGCGGAACGGTTCGCTGCCTTCCACGGGAGGGAAGGCGTAGCGCACGTTGCGCAGTTCCAGGCTGTTGACGGCGGCCGGCTTGCTGCCCTGATCCTGCAGCAACAGGTGCGGTTCCGGTGAAGAGAACTGTTCACTCAGCTCGGCGATGCGGCGGAAGGCAATCTGTGCGCGGCTGATGATCGGCAGGGTGCTGATCAGGTGTTCCAGCGGCCCCTTCATGTACAGCAGCACCAGAACGAAACCGCTCATCACCGCTTTATCGGCACTCGGCCACAGCGATTGCAGGGCCAGGGCCATGCCGATGACCACGAAGAACAGCATTGAGCCAAACGACTTGGCGATGACGAAGGTGTTGATCGATTTGATCTGGGTGTCGCAGATTTTCTCGGCGGTTTTCTGAATGCCGGCGACGAACATGCGCTGGCGGCGCGGCCGGTGAATGCGCAGTTCCTTGGCGCCTTCGGCGATCGCGTTGTAATGCTTTTGCAGTTCGTCTTCGGAGTCGCGGGCGGCGTAGAAACCGCGCATGCCCTTGGCCCGCGCAATCGCCTGGATGGTGGTGCCGATGGCGATGGCCACCAGCATCATCAGGAACATCGGCCACGACAGCATGGCCAGATAGCCGAGACAACCAAGGGTCACGGTCATGGAAATCGCCAGCGGCGCGAAGGCGAAGGCGAAGTCGCTGATGGTGTCGACGTCGTGGGTCAGCACCGGAATCAGGCGATGGCTGCGATAGCGTTCGATCTGGTCGATCGGCGCCGACAGGACTTTCTCCCCCAGCTCTTTGCGCAGTTTGGCGATGATGTGCTGGCCGACGTAGTTGGTGCCGATGTCCGACAGAATCGTGGTCAGCAGGGCCAGAGCACAGAGGCCGGCGAAGATCATCACTACGGTGCGGGTCAGGCCGTCATCGGAATGCAGGGCGTTGTTGATGGTCGCCAGCAGCACGGTGACGCTCAGGCCGCCGAGCATGCCGAGCACGATGGACGCCGAGACGATCAGGCGGAAGGGCTTGAGCAGGGCGAACAATTCGTTGATCGCCCCACGCGTAGGCTTGGTCATGGAGGATTCCTGCTTCGATGCGGAGGGAGTGCCGGTACTTAAGGAAAACGAATGGTCGCGGAGTTTCTTTAACCGAGCGCAGGCGTGGCTGCGCTCGTCGAGGGCAGTGTCAGAAGTCGCGTACTACGCGAAAGCCCAGCCAGTCGCCCTTGCTGGTCGGCCAGCTGCTGTTGCGGTTGCCCGAGCGCGAGAAGATCGGCGCTTCGCCCCAATCGTTGCCGCGCATGACCTGGCGTTCGCAGTTTTCCTGGGTCCATGGGCGACCGTCGGCGGGCACGCCGGAGTAGTCCGGGTGATAGCAATCGGCGGTCCATTCGTAGACGTTGCCGTGAGCGTCGAACACACCAAACGCGTTGGCCGGGAAGGTGCCGGCGGGCGAGGTGAAGTTGTAGCCGTCGGCCGCGCCGTAGGTGTTGGCGTGCTTGGAAATCTGGTAATCCTTGCCCTCATCGAACGGGAAGGGGAAAGGCCCGGCGCTGCCGCCACGGGCGGCGTATTCGCGGATCGATTCGCTTTGCAGGCGATAGGCGTGGCCGGTCTTTTTCGACAGCCAGTCGATGTAGCCCTGGGCTTCGGCGACGTTCATGCACACTGCCGGATCGCGGGGCGTCTGTTTGAATTCCGGCTTGCCGGCGGTGCAACGACGGCCCGGGCGATCATCGAAGTCGTAGGGCTTGTTGCCGGTCTCGCGCACGTAGGCGTCCCATTCGCCCACCAGCACCTGCGAGCGGCTGATAGCGAATGGTTTGCTGAACGTCACCGTGTGCAGCGGGCCTTCGTCGGGCTGCCGGCCGACTTCATCGTCCGGCGTGCCCATGGTGTAGCTGCCAGTCGGCAGCACGACCATTTCCGGGCAGTCCTTGCAATCCTTGAACACCTTGCCCGCAGCGGGTGCGGTCGCCGCCAGCGCGCTGCCGGGCAACAGCGCAGTGCAGAGGGCGCTTAGCGCCAGTGCGGGCAGGGCTTTGGAGAGGATTGACGCGTGAGGCTTTTTCATGGGTCGTCTCTTTGAAAGGAAAACGGCAATCGAGGATCAGGCGCGCAGCTTTTTGCCGAGGATGTCCATGAAGCGATCCACTTCGGCTTCGCTGTTGAGCAAGCCCGGCGCGGTGCGAATTACTGGCCCGACGTCGCGGCTGACCGCGTCGCAGATCACCCGGTTTTGCATCAGCCAGGCCGCCACTTCATCGCTGTCCTGGCCCTTGATCCGGAAGAAGGTGAATCCGGCGGAGAACTGCGAGTCGAGCGGGGTCACCAACTCGATGTTGCGGTGCTCCTGCAAGCGTTGCTTGAGGTAACTGTTGAGCTGATGAATGCGCGTCTGCACCTCGGCCTTGCCCAGTTGCAGGTGCAACTTGAAGGCTTCGTCCAGCGCCCAGCGATGCTCGAAAGCGTGGTAGCCGCCCGGGGTCATGATGGTCGAGAAGGCAGTGGCCTCGGAGAAGGTCGGCACGCTGGGGC
The DNA here is from genome assembly GCF_004307535.1 of Pseudomonas sp. Sample_9. Lineage (NCBI taxonomy): Bacteria > Pseudomonadati > Pseudomonadota > Gammaproteobacteria > Pseudomonadales > Pseudomonadaceae > Pseudomonas > Pseudomonas sp. Sample_9. The sequence continues at coordinate 30,101 of NZ_RAZO01000320.1, read as the reverse complement.
TGACGTATTTCAGTTCTTCGGTGCGGCTGCAGACGATGCCGGTGCCGCGCGGGCCGAACATCCACTTGTGCGTGCCTGCGATGAAAAAATCGCAGTTCATCTGCGGGAAACTCAGGTCGTCGACGCCGAAACCGTGCACGCCATCGACCACGTAGATCAGCCGATCCTGGTCGTCGCGCTGACGGTTGTGCTCATCGACCAGCCGCGAGATTTCGCTGATCGGCAGCTTCACACCGCTGCCCGAATGCACCCAGGTCATGCCCAGCACGCGGGTCTCGGGGCGGATGCTGCGATTGATCGTGTCGAGCACCTGATCCAGAGAAATGCTCTGCGGGTTTTCGAACAGGGTGAGTTTGCGCACGCGCGTGCCGTCACGCCGGCTGCGGAAATCGAGGATGTTGCGCGTTGAATAATGCTCGTGAACCGTGGTGAGAATTTCCTGATCCGCACGCACCTGCACGCTGCCGTAGATCATCGCCAGGCCTTCGGTGGTGCTGCCAGTCAGCGCGATCTGCGCCGGTTTGGCTTGCAGATACTGGCCGGCCCAGTGGCGCACGTTTTCTTCGCGCTTCTCGGTGACGCCCAGATCCCAATCCATCGCCAGACCCGGATTCAGATCCAGCGCCGCGCGATGGCGTTCGATCGCTTCGCGCACCGGTTTGGGGTGCGAGGTGACGAGGAAATTGGCGAAGTGAATCGCCTGAGGATCCTGATCGAACATTTGACGCAACTGCGCCCATTTGTCTCGCGACGCAGTCGGCGCGGCAGCGATGGCCGCCGGTGCACTCAGGCTGGCGCCCAGGGGCAGGGCGGCGGCGAGCAGGCCGGCCTGCTTCAGGAAAGTGCGACGATCGGTCATGGTCGCGCCACCTCCTGGCGTGCCGCCAGCGCCGGTTTCGCGGCTTTTTGCACCTGATCCCAGACGCGCATGAAGTTGCCGCCCCAGAGCTTGGCAATGTCCGCTTCGGAGTAGCCGCGCTGCAGCAGTTCGGCGGTGACGTTGCGGATCTCGCCGACGTTTTCCCAGCCCTTGATGCCGCCGCCATCGTTGAAATCCGAAGCAATGCCGACGTGGTCGATACCGATCTTGCGCACTGTGTAATCGATGGCGTCGCCGAAGTCCTTGAGAGTGGCTTTCGGTTCTTCTTCGAGGATCGCGTAGAGGCCGCTGGCGTACTGGCCGAGCTTCTGTTCCGACCAGGCGGTGATGATCGGATCGCCCGGCATCAGTGCCATGGCGAGGTTGGGCAGTGGCGGCAGATCGAAGCGCGCACGCAGCGCATTGAGTTTGTCCTGCGTGCCCTGGGTCAACGGTTTCAGATACTGCGAGAAGGCGACGACCTGCACCACGCCGCCACTGTTCTTGATCAGTTGCAGCTCTTTGTCGCTGAGGTTGCGCGGAATATCCACTGCCGCCCTTGGCGCCGAGTGCGAGGCCACCAGCGGTGTGCGGCTCAGTTCGGCGACTTGCTCGAGTGCCTTGGTCGACATCTGCGAAACATCGATGATCACGCCCAGATCGTTCAAGCGCTGCACTGCTTGTTTGCCGATGTCCGACAGACCATCGAGGGCATCGGGCGAATCATTGAAAAACGGCAGCGGCCGCGACGAGTCGGCCCAGCTGTTGTTGCCGATGTAACTGAAGCCGAACATGCGCATGCCGCGCCCGGCCCACAGGTCGAGCTTGCTCAGATCATCGCCCAGCGGGTAGGCGTTGAGCATGCTGATGAAGATCGCAAACTTGCCCTCGCCGTGCAGGCGGCGGAAATCATCTGGCGTGTAGGCGATGCCGGCCTGATTGGGGAAGTCGCGGACGATCCCGGAAATGATCTTGTAGCGCACTTCCTGCTGGTTGCGCGCCTCTTCGACAAAGCCCTCGGTCGGACGGTGCGGGGCATTCGGGCCGTTCCACATTTCCGGCCAGCCAAACACCGTCAGCGCCGCGCCGGACAAGCGCCCGCGATTGGCCTTGACCAGGTCGAATTGGCCCGAGCCATCCTTGTCGGCTTCGTGGTCGTGGCTGCCGAAACTCAGCGGCACGGTGATGTGGCTGTCGAACGACAGCAGGCGATCCTGCAACTCGCTCGCCTGTTTCATCACCTTCACCGGGTAGCCGGGATTGTTCCAGTGATCCCAGGCCAGAAATCCTGCGCCGGCACTGATCGCCAGGGCCAGCGGCAGGCCGATGAATAGAGCCTTTTTCCAACGCGGTTTTGTCATTGCCATCTCATTCAGGTTCGCCGTCGAGGTACAGGCGCAGGGGCCTTTGCTATCTGGGAAGAACGAGTGGCCGGGTGGCTAATTTAGGCGGGCGTTACAAATGCCCGGCAGCGGCCCAGCGATGTTTTGCCGACGGCGTAAATTTCCCCGTCGAGCAAACGTTCTAGCTTGGATAAAGCCTGCTTCATGGCTGACACAGGTAGGGCAATGACGATCTCTCGACGCTGGTTCATGGCGGGCATGGCACTCACGGGCGCCGCGCTGCCTGCCGCTTTTTATGCACATCGTGAACTGACTCGCGAGGAGTTTCCGGTCACCCCGGGCGAGGCCACGGTCGATCTGGCGGACACCGCCGGGCAACAGCTGGCGGACAATTTGCGTGGGGTCTGGGACATTCGCTTTACCGGTGCGGCGGCGGGGCTTGATGGTCTGCCGGCGCAAGGCCTGGAGCTGTTTCTCGACATTGCCCATCGTGGGCGCGGCTTGCGTGGTTATCTCGACACCGGAGCGAATCTGCGTGCCGAAGGGCCTGTGCGTTATCAAGTGATTGGCGATCTGGCACCGGGCAACGGCGCCGAGATGTATTGGCGCCTGCTGCGCACCGATGCGCCGCTGGCGCCACCGGTGTATGAATTCAAAGTCAAACTGGATGAAGTCTGGGCTGCGTTCGGCAATGCCGGCAGCGCCACGTTCACCGGGCAAGTGCTGCGTCTGGACCGGCCGTTGGCGTTGCCCGAGCTGGACAATCAGTTCATCGCTATCAAGCGGCGTTTTCCCGAGGCCCGTGAACGCACCGGGCTTAATCCGCAACTGTTGGCCTGGCTGGTGGCGCCCGAGCATCGGTTGTTCCACCAACTCTGGCACGCCACCCGCGACAAGTGGCACAAGCTCTCGGAGAAAAAACGCGAAGCGCTGCGCGGCATCGGCTGGCAGCCCGGGCCACGTGACAAGGAACGCGACGCCCGTGGGCCGAGCAAGGATCGCAATGGCTCGGGCGTGGACTTTTTCTTTATGCATCGGCACATGCTCGGCATCGCCCGCTCGATGCAGGATCTACCTTCCTGGCCGGCGTTCCCGCAGCCGCAGCCTGAGCTGGAACGGGACCGCCAAGGCTTCGCGCGTTATTTCGACAACCACGACGGCAACTCACTGCCGCCGACCTGGCTGGCCGAGGGCGATGACGAGTACACCAAATGGGTCAGCGACATCAAAGCGGTGGAGACTTTTCAGAGCAATTTTCTGGTTTGGGAATCGCAGTACCGTGATCCGCGTTATTTGTCGAAATTGACCCTTGGCCAGTTCGGTTCGGAAGTCGAACTGGGCCTGCACGACTGGCTGCACATGCGCTGGGCTTCGGTGGCGCGTGATCCGTCCAACGACATTCCGGTGCCGATGGCGCGCGATCAGGCGGACTTCGCTGCGCGCTGGTATGCGCCGGAAAACGACTTTCTCGGTGATCCGTTTTCCTCCCATGTGAACCCGGTGTTCTGGCGCTTTCATGGCTGGATCGATGATCGCCTGGAAGATTGGTTCCGCGCCCATGAACGTTTTCATCCGGGCGAAGTGAGCCGTCTGGAAGTCAACGGCGTGCCATGGTTTGCACCGGGACGCTGGGTGGAAGTCGCCGACCCCTGGCTCGGCCCCGACACCCACGGCTGCAGCACCGTGCCCGGCCTGCAAGCTGGGCGATCCGTGGAGTTGGACCCGGAGACCATGAAGCTGGCGCTGCGTATCACTTTTGGCGACGAAGACAACATGACCGAACTGTTCCGCAAAGTCCCGCAGCGACCGTGGTACGCGCGGCACCTGAAGGTCAAGGGCCGACAGCTCTAGAAGGGTTCAACACACACATATCCAGAATAGTTCGCAATCCCCTTGTGGGAGCGAGCCTGCTCGCGAATGCGGTGTGTCATTCAGGTGCATCAGTGCCTGACAGGACCCCTTCGCGAGCAGGCTCGCTCCCACAAATGAAATTCGGTCTGGACAGAAATTTTCGGCACAACCAAGGCTCCCTGTGGGAGCGAGCCTGCTCGCGAAGGCGTCAGTTCAGTCGACGCGTTGCCCTCAGATCACCTCCCAGCCACCCCCCAACGCTTTGTACAAGGCAATGCTCGCCTGCAATCGCGCCAGGCGCAGTTGCACGTTGAGGTCTTGCGCGGCATACAGCGTGCGCTGGGTTTGCAGGACGGTGAGCAGGTCTTCGGCGCCGGCCTGGTAGCGGCTTTGGGCGATGTCGAAGGCGGTTTGTGCCTGGTTCAGTTCTTCGCTTTGCCATTGCCGTTGTTCGTCGAGGCCACGAATGCTGCTGAGGGCTTTTTCGACGTCGGCGAAGCCGTTGATGATTGCCCCGCGATAGGTCTCCAGCAATTCGTCCTGCCGCGCCTTGGCCTTGTCGCGTTCGGCGCTGAGGCGGCCGTTGTTGAAGATCGGCGCGGTCAGCCCCGAGGAGAGGTTGTAGAACGTCGTGCGCAGCAAATCGGCGGCCAGATCAGCGCCGCTGCCGAGGCTGGCGGTCAGGGTGATTTTCGGCAGCATCGCGGCGCGGGCGACAGTGACATCAGCCTGGGCTGCGGCGAGCTTGGCCTCGGCGCTGGCGATGTCCGGGCGGCGGCTGAGCAATTCGCTCGGCACGCCGCTGGCGATGTCCGGCCAGTGCAATTGGGCGAAGGATTGCGTGGGCAACGGTAACGTTTGTACCGGTCGGCCGAGCAGGGCGGCGAGGCTGATCTGTGCTTCGCGGGCCTGCTGCTGCACCAGCGGCAGGCGGCGCTGTTGTTCGGCCACCAGGCTTTTCTGCTGGGCCAGTTCCAGCGCGGTGGCGCTGCCGGCGTCGAAACGGGTCTGCACCAGATGCAGCACATTTTGTGCATTGGCCAGATTGAGTGCGGCAATGCGCGCCTGCTCACGCAAGGCCAGGGCTTGGGTGTAACTGTTGGCGACGCCGCTGAGCAAGGTCAGCTCGACGGTGGCGCGGTCGAATTCGCTGGCCTGTACGCCGAACACGGCACTGTCGCGGGCGGCTCGCTTACCGCCCCAGAAATCGATTTCGTAGCTGGCGCTGAGCTCGGCATCGTAGTAGTCCAGCGAGCGATTCTCCGGGCTGACATCCAATTGGCTGTAGCCCTTGCCGTGGATCAGTTTCTGCCGGTTGGCATTCAGCCCGGCCTTGAGTTCGGGCAGCAGCGGGGCGCCGGCGATGGTTGCGCTGGCCTCGGCTTGTCTGACCCGCGCCACGGCGGCGGCGAGGTCGTAGCTGCCCAGCCGCGCCTGTTCCACCAGCCGCTCCAGTTCGGGGCTGCCGAATTGCGTCCACCATTGCCGATTGTTCTGCAGCGCGCCATGGCTGGCGGCGGACTGCCACGCGCTCGGTGGCTGTACGCCGCTGTCGAGGCGCGGCGCCGGGCTGCTGCAGGCCGCCAGTAGCAGGCTGGCGGCGAGGAAGGTCAGTCGCATTTTCATAGGTCGATCATTCACTGGTAAGGGCCGTGACCGGGTCGAGCCGGGCAGCTTTGCGGGCCGGCATGAAGCCGAAAATGACGCCGGTGACCAGCGCACAGGAAAACGCACCGATCACCGCCAGCGCTTGAAAGGCGATCGCCACGCCACTGAGCAACAACACGCCGCCGACCAGCAGCGCCAGGCCGATCCCGGCGATTCCGCCGACCACCGAGAGCATCAGCGCTTCGGTGAGAAACTGACGGAGGATGTCGCGCTGACGGGCGCCGGTGGCCATGCGAATACCGATCTCGCGGGTACGTTCGCGCACGGTCATCAACATGATGTTCATCACGCCAATGCCGCCGACCAGCAGGGAAATCGCCGCAATCGCCCCCAGCATCAGCGACAGCGTGCCTTGTGTGCGCGCCTCGGCCTGGATCATCGCGGCATTGTTGGTCAGCTCGAAATCCTTCTTGCCGTGGTGCCGACGCAACATCGCCTGTTCGATGGCCTGTTCGGCGTCCTTGACCTTGCGCGCGTCCTTGGCGGCAATCACCACGTATTGCGGATTGCGGCTGCCGAACAGGCGCGTGCTCGCCGCCGAATAAGGCACGGCGATGCGGTTGTCGCTATCGGAGTCGCCGGAGCTGGCGCCTTTTTCCGCAAGCACGCCGAGGATCTGGAACGGCACGTTCTCGATGAGGATGTATTGACCGATGGGGTCGGCGACATCCTTGAGCAATTTGTCGCGGACCTTGGTGCCGATCACCGCGACGGCGGCGGCGCTGTCCTCGTCGGCCTGGGTGAAGTAGCTGCCCTGAATCACCGGCCAGTTGAAAATCTGCGGAAAGTTGGTGTCATTGCCGCCGACGTAGCTGCTGTGGTCGGCGTTGCCAAAGCGCACCCCGGCGGTCGAGCCGTTGACCGGCATGATCCGTTCCACCTGGGGCAGGGTGGACAGTTCGGCAACATCGTCGAGGGTGATGATGCCCTCCGGCGTACGCGGGTTCGGCGCCGAACCGCTGAGGTAAATGATGTTGGAGCCGAACGCGCCCATTTGCGCCATGACCTGGCGCTTGCTGCCTTCGCCGACGGCGAGCATGACCACCACCGAGGCCACGCCAATGACGATGCCCAGCAACGTCAGCGCCGTGCGAAAGCGGTTGATCCACATCACCCGCCACGCCGCTTGTACAGCGTCGAGCAGTTCACCTTTCCAGGCGCCGGTCTGGCTGCTGCCGTTGCTCAGGCGCTGGCGCAGGTCGACCGCTTGCAACGCCCCGGGATTGGCCGCCGGCGGCGCGCACGCCTGCTCGGCGCTGTCGCTGATGATCAGGCCGTCGCGGATTTCGATGATGCGTTTGGCCCGTTGCGCCACTTCGCGGTCGTGGGTGATGAGGATCACCACATGACCCTGATCGGCGAGTTCGTCGAGCAGGGTCATGACCTCGGCGCCGCTGTGGCTGTCGAGGGCGCCAGTCGGCTCGTCGGCGAGGATGATGTGGCCGCCATTCATCAGTGCACGTGCTATCGACACCCGCTGTTGCTGGCCGCCGGAAAGCTGATGCGGGCGATTGCCGGTGCGAGTGCCGAGGCCGAGACGTTCCAGCAACGCGCGGGCTCGGGCATGCCGCTCGGCGGCCGGGGTGCCAGCGTAGATGGCCGGCATCTCGACATTTTCCTGCGCTGAGCCGGATGGAATCAGGTGGTAGCCCTGAAAGACAAAACCGAAGGCTTCCCGGCGCAGCCAGGCCAGTTCATCACTGTCCAGCTGCGCGACGTTTTCCCCGGCGAAGCGGTATTCGCCGCTGGTGGGACGGTCGAGGCAACCGAGAATGTTCATCAACGTCGATTTGCCTGAACCGGAGGCGCCGACGATGGCGACGAACTCGCCGGCGTGGATCGACAGATCGATCCCGCGCAGTACTTCCACCAGCGGGCTGTCATCACCGCCGTAGGCTTTGCGGATTTGTCGCAGGTCGATCAGAGGCGTGTGCATTCAGCCTCCATGACCGGCGGCCGGCGCGCTGAGAACATGCTCGCCCTCGGCCAGACCTTCGAGCACCTGGGTGCGCAGGCGATCGCTGATGCCGGTGCGTACTTCGCGCGCCTGAATATCACCGTTGGCAGCGACGATCTGCGCTCGCTGCCACTGCGGACGCGAGCCCGGTTGCAGGGCAGCAGTCGGCACGGTCAAAGTGTCTTGCGCCTGTTGCGCGACAAAGAACACCTGGGCGGTCATGTCGGTCATCAGGCTGTGGTCGGCGTTGTCGACGTCGAGCAGCACGGTGTACAGCACCACCCGTTCGCTGCCGCTGCGACCACTGGTGGGACTGCCGCCCTGGTTCTGTTCAAGCGGACGCGGCGGCACCGGCAGAATCTGCCGCACCGTGCTGCTCCAGCGCCGAGTGCCGCCGCTGAGGGTGGTGAAGTAGGCGGTCATGCCCGGTTTGACGTGGCCGATGTCGGCCTCTGAAACCTCGGCCCACACGGTCATCGGCGACAGCCGGGCGATGCGCAGGATCAGCGGGGTCTGTTGCTGCGCGTTGAGCGTCTGGCCTTCGCGCGCACCGACGGCGACCACGGTGCCGCTCATCGGCGCGTAGATGCGCGTGTAACCGAGTTCCGCCTCGTCACTGCGCAGGCTGGCCTGGGCCTGACGGATCTGCGCCTGGAACATGTCGATGCGCGCCTGGGTTGCGCGAACCTCGGCGCGCGCGGTCTGCACGTCTTCTTCGCGGGTGGCGCCACCGGCGGCGAGTTTCTGCTGGCGCTGGTATTTCTGCTGCGCCAGATCGTGCTGGGCGCGTTGCTCCTGCAACTGCGCCTTGAGGTTTTCGATGGAAAAGCGCCCGGCATCGAGCTTGGCTTTCTGTGTCGACGGGTCGATTTCCACCAGCAACTGGCCTTCCTTGACCGTATCGCCGGCTTCGACGTGAATCTTCTGAATCTGCCCCGAAGCCTGTGCGCCGACATCCACATAGCGGCGCGGCTGCAAGGTGCCGAGCGCCGTCACGCTGTTTTCGATATCGCCGCGGCTGACCTGCACAGTGGCAACGGCGTCGCGACCGGGTGGCAAGACTTGCCAGGCAGCGACGGCGATCACGGGAATCAGACAGAGGGCGGCGAACAGTGCGCGACGGGCGGGGCGGGGACGATTCATGCAGGGTTCCGGCCAGTGGTTGCGGCCCGTCGCAAGGCACGACAGACACAGGGGCTGTCCTGTAAACGAGGCATGGGCGACGGAATTTAGCCGCAGACACATCGAGTCACCGCAGCCGGGCCACGACTATTTGTCCGGGATATGGAATCAACTCTTTAAATCTATATGAGAATTACTATAAATTACGCACCTCAAGTTGCCACTATCTTGCTACTGCGTGATTCGCAGGTCTGATCAGTGCGCTCAAGGACAGAAACGGCATCGATGCGGTCGGGAGTCATGTTGGAAAACTACTATCGTGAGCTGGTGTGTTTCCTCAACGCCAGACTGGGCAACCGTCAGGTCGCCGAGGATGTGGTGCATGACGCCTATGTACGGGTGCTGGAGCGCTCCAGCGAGGTGCCGATCGAACAACCCCGGGCCTTCCTTTATCGCACCGCGTTGAACCTGGTTATCGACGATCACCGCCGCAACGCGCTGCGCCAGGTCGAATCGCTGGACGTGCTCGACAATGAAGAGCGCTATTTCACCCCGTCCCCCCACGGCACCCTCGATCACGGACAGCGCCTGGAAATGCTTCAGCGCGCACTGGCCGAGCTGCCGCCGCTGTGCCGCGACAGTTTTCTGCTGCGCAAGATCGAAGGCCTGTCCCATCCGGAAATCGCCCAGACCCTCGGCATCTCCCGGGCGCTGGTGGAAAAACACATCGTCAACGCCATGAAGCACTGCCGCTTGCGCATCCAGCAATGGGATGGCCAGTGAGCCGCGCCGGTTAAATTTCCTTTCATCGTCCTCGTTCCTACTCAACAGACGACCTGCTGACCTGATTCAGGCCGGTCAGGCCACCCAGGCTTTATTTCCCCGCGTTGAGGGGTTCATCCAGAGGACACTGGAAATGACACAGGCAATTGCATCGCCCATCGTTCACGACCTGATCGGCGTCGGTTTCGGCCCTTCGAACCTGGCACTGGCCATCGCTCTGCAGGAACGCGGCGCCACCCATGGCGAACTGGATGTGCTGTTCCTCGACAAGCAGGCCACTTACAGCTGGCACGGCAACACCTTGTCGACGCAGAGCGAGTTGCAGATTTCCTTCCTCAAGGACCTGGTGACCCTGCGCAATCCGACCAGCCCGTACTCGTTCGTCAACTACCTCAAGCATCACGGGCGTCTGGTCGATTTCATCAACCTCGGCACCTTTTATCCATGCCGCATGGAGTACAACGACTACCTGCGCTGGGTGGCCGGGCAGTTCACCGCGCAGAGCCGTTATGGCGAAGAAGTGCAGTTCATCGAACCGGTATTGCACAACCAGCAGGTCGAAGCCTTGCGGGTGATTTCCCGGGGCAGCGACGGCCAGCAGTTCGTGCGTACCACGCGTTCGGTGGTGGTCAGCGCTGGCGGCACACCGCGTATTCCAGAAGCGTTCAAGGCACTGAAGGGCGATCATCGGGTGTTCCACCATTCGCAATACCTGTCGCAAATGGCCAGGCAGCCGTGCGTGAACAATCAACCGATGAGCATCGCGATCATCGGTGGCGGGCAGAGCGCGGCGGAAGCCTTTATCGATCTCAACGATTCGTTCCCGTCGGTGCAGGTCGACATGATCCTGCGCGGCTCGGCCTTGAAGCCTGCGGACGACAGCCCGTTCGTCAACGAAGTGTTCTCGCCGGAGTTCACCGATCTGGTGTTCCAGCAGAACAGCGTCGAGCGCGAGCGGTTGGTCAATGAGTACCACAACACCAACTATTCGGTGGTCGACATCGACCTGATCGAACGCATCTACGGCATCTTCTACCGGCAGAAGGTTTCCGGAATTGCCCGCCATGCGTTCCGCACCCTGACCACCGTCGAGAGCGCCACTGCCACGGCAAACGGTATCGAACTGGCAGTGCGCAACAATGCCAGCGGCGAAGTCACGGTACGGATCTACGACGCCGTGGTGCTGGCCACCGGTTACGAGCGGCAGATGCACCGCAAGTTGCTCGCGCCGCTGGAGGAATACCTCGGCGAATTCGAAGTCGATCGCAATTACAAACTGATCACCGACGAGCGCTGCAAGGCCGGCATTTATATGCAGGGCTTCTGCCAGGCCAGCCATGGCCTGAGCGATACGCTGCTGTCGGTGCTGCCGATTCGCGCCGACGAAATCGCTGGCTCGCTGTACGAGCATGGCAAACAGCGCGGGCACAGCCGCTCGGTGGCGGAGTTGTTACTAGCCACTGCCAGCTGAATCTGCATTGCCTGACATATCGCCTTCGCGAGCAGGCTCGCTCCCACAATGGTTCTGTGAACGCAGGCCAGAAAGTGGGAGCGAGCCTGCTCGCGAAGGGGCCATGGAGAGCCCCACAGATCCTGAATCTGAACCCTTCCTGAACACCCCCCACATTCCCCGAAAACACCTCTTCCAGCCGTTTCGCTGCGGGCGTAAGCTGCGCGCGTTTTCATCAATTGCGGAGACCCACAGTGGGTACTTGTTCGAGTGACAGTTGTCGGCCGGTCTCGATCACCGGCAGATTCTCGGCAAGATAACGCGCAGCCTTTCCCTGCCGTTGTCTCGCCGTAACAGCGAGCAGCGGCATCCCGTGCACGACCCGTTCCGGATCGTGTCTCGACGTCCTTCTCATCGACGCTGAACCAGGCGTGATGGCGACCTCAGTCGTCATCGCAGCCTATCGACACGCCTGTTCCTGACCGGCGTGCCACGCCTTGCCGTGCCGGTTTTCCCGGTGCCAGGGCGCGGCGGTACCTGCTCGACGGTTTCCCGGCTGACCACAGGGGACACAGCCATGAAACTCACGCTCAAGGAATTTTTTGCAGGCTTTCTGCGCAGCCGCCACATCGCCCGGCACTTCCGTCGTCTGGCGCTGCTGGATTCGATCAATGACACCACGGTCAGCCGTGAAGTGCCGCCGACGCTGGCCAGTACGCTGGTCGCTGCCGCCCATGAAGACAGCGCTGCGTTGCTGTCATCGCTGGGCACGCACGGCGAGGGGCTCTCCGAGGTCGAGGCCGATGCACTGCGCGCGCAACACGGACTTAATGAAGTCGAACACGAGCAGCCGCTGCCGTGGTGGAACCATCTGTGGCACTGCTACAAAAACCCGTTCAACCTGCTGCTGACTCTGCTCGCGGTGATCTCCTGGCTGACCGAAGACCTCAAGGCGGCCGTGGTGATTTTCTCCATGGTGGTGCTGTCGACGCTGCTGCGCTTCTGGCAGGAGAGCAAATCCAATCAGGCGGCCGATGCGCTCAAAGCCATGGTCAGCAACACCGCCACGGTGCTGCGCCGGGATGCGCCACGGCGGGAACTGCCGATCAGCCAACTGGTGCCCGGCGATCTCATCGTGCTCTCGGCTGGCGACATGATTCCTGCCGATTGCCGCGTGCTCAGCGCCAAGGATCTGTTCGTCAGCCAGGCAGCAATGACCGGTGAATCGATGCCGGTGGAAAAATTCACCCGGCAGACCGATCGCGACACGCGTAACCCACTGGAGCTGGACAACATTCTGTTCATGGGCACCAACGTTGTCTCCGGCAGCGCGATTGCACTGATTCTCACCACCGGCAACAGCACCTACTTCGGTGCGCTGGCGCAACGGGTCGGCGCGACGGACCGCGCGGTGACGTCGTTTCAGCAGGGCGTCAACAAGGTCAGCTGGTTGCTGATCCGCTTCATGTTCGTCATGGCGCCGCTGGTGCTGTTCATCAACGGTTTCACCAAGGGCGACTGGAGTGAAGCGCTACTGTTCGCGCTGTCGATTGCCGTCGGCCTGACCCCGGAAATGCTGCCGATGATCGTCACTTCGACCCTGGCCAAAGGCGCCGTGTTTCTGTCGCGCAAAAAGGTCATCGTCAAACGCCTCGACGCCATCCAGAACTTCGGCGCCATGGACGTGCTGTGCACCGACAAGACCGGCACCCTGACTCAGGACAAGATCTTTCTGGCGCGTAATGTCGACGTCTGGGGCGAGGACTCTGACGCTGTGCTGGAACTGGCCTACCTCAACAGCTACTACCAGACCGGCCTGAAAAACCTGCTGGATGTCGCCGTGCTCGAACACGTGGAAGTCCATCGCGAACTCAAGGTCGGCAGCGTGTTTCGCAAGGTCGATGAGATCCCGTTCGACTTCAATCGCCGGCGCATGTCGGTGGTGGTGGAGGGCCGCGGTCAGCCCCATCAACTGATCTGCAAAGGCGCGGTGGAAGAAGTGCTGGCGGTGTGCAGCCGCGTGCGTCACGGCGAAGTTGATGAGGCTTTGAGCGATGAATTGCTGGCGCGGATTCGCCACGTCACCGGTGCTTTCAACGCCGAAGGTCTGCGCGTGGTGGCGGTCGCGGCTCGCTCAATGGCAGAAGGGCGCGAGATTTACAGCCTGGCAGATGAACAGGAACTGACGCTGATCGGTTACGTGGCATTCCTCGATCCGCCGAAGGAAAGCACCGCGCCAGCGCTCAAGGCCTTGGCCGAGCATGGCGTGGCGGTCAAGGTATTGACCGGCGACAACGAACTGGTGACGGCGAAAATCTGCCGTCAGGTCGGCCTGGCTCAACAGGGTTTGCTGCTGGGCAATGACATTGAGCGCATGAGCGATACCGAACTGGCCGCGGCGGTCGAGACTACCAACGTCTTCGCCAGACTCACGCCATCGCACAAAGAGCGCATCGTCGGCATTCTCAAGGGCAACGGCCATGTGGTCGGGTTCATGGGCGATGGCATCAACGACGCGCCGGCGCTGCGCAGCGCCGACATCGGCATTTCCGTGGAGAGCGCGGTGGACATCGCCAAGGAAGCGGCGGACATCATTCTCTTGGAGAAAAGCCTGATGGTGCTGGAGGAGGGCGTGCTCGAAGGGCGGCGCACCTTCGCCAACATGCTCAAGTACATCAAGATGACCGCCAGTTCCAACTTCGGCAACGTGTTCTCGGTGCTGGTCGCCAGCGCATTCATCCCTTTCCTGCCGATGCTGCCGATGCACCTGCTGGTGCAGAACCTGCTCTACGATATTTCGCAGATCGCCATTCCGTTCGATAACGTCGACGACGAGATGCTGAAACAGCCGCAGCGCTGGCAGCCGGCTGACGTCGGGCGCTTCATGCTGTTCTTCGGTCCGATCAGCTCGATTTTCGACATCACGACGTTCGCCTTGATGTGGTACGTGTTCGACGCCAATACCCCGGATCACCAGACACTGTTCCAGTCCGGCTGGTTCGTGGTCGGTCTGCTGACCCAGACGCTGATCGTGCACATGATCCGCACGCCGAAGATCCCGTTCCTGCAAAGCCGCGCCGCCATGCCGCTGCTGGTGATGACCGGGGTCATCATGGCCGTCGGCATCTTCCTGCCAATGGGCCCGCTGGCGCATTACTTCAAATTGCAGGCACTGCCGTCGCTGTATTTCGTGTTTCTGCCAATGATTCTGCTGGCGTACATGGCCCTGACCCAGGCAGTGAAGGGTTTCTACATCCGCCGGTTCGGCTGGCAGTAACCGCCATGGAATGCTTTCCCCTGTGGGATCGAGCCTGCTCGCGAAGGCGTCGTGTCAGTCAATACATCTCTGACAGGTATACCCCCTTCGCGAGCAGGCTCGCTCCCACAGGGGATATTGGTGCGTCAGGGCCGCCGGATAAATGACCTCTTTTTTAGGAAAAGTCCTACAGAGCTATCCCCGGCGCTTGCGTAGTCTTGCCCTCCCCAAACCCCACCGGGAGAATGACCATGAGCAACAAAGCGTTGCGCATCCTGATCGCCGACCCGCAGCATTTTCATCGCATGAAAATCGAGCGCCTGTTTAACGCGCTCGGCTACTACCGCGTAGCCCCGGTGCAGAATCTCGGTGAATTGTTGACCCTGGTCGACTACGGCTGCGAGCCGTTCGATGTGCTGGTGATCAATGCAGAACTGGCGGCAGGCTCTCTCGATCTGCTGGGCTTTCTGCTCGATAACCCACAGGTCCGCCACGCTCTGATCTACAACGAACCGTCGGCACCTTTGCAGGCGGTTGCCGGGTTTGCTCAGGAAAACGCGCAGATCAGCCCGGCGCCATTGCCCAGTTCAGCACTCATCGAACAGGTGATGGCGAGAGTCGAAGCCGCCGGCGAACGCGAAGCTGCGTCTGATTCCCACTGGTCGTTGCGCCATGCCAATGCATAAAAAACCAGGCTGCACAACTGTCAGACCTGACAGGTGATTCTCTTGATCATCCATGTAACAGTGCCTGCGCAGCCACCGACTCCGGAACAGATTGTTGCGGTGTCTTCGATTTTGCAGGAGTACCAATGAAGTCAGCGCTGATCGTCGATGATCATCCAGTAGTGCGCGCGGCCATTCGGATCGTTCTGCAGGCCCAAGGCTTCACCGATATTCATGAAGCGTCCAATGGCAACGAAGTCGTGCCGCTGATTTGCACCCATGATCCGCAGCTCGTCGTACTCGACCTCGGGCTGGGGTCCATGGATGGGTTGGAAGTGTTGACGCGGATTCAGATCAAGGCGCCGACGGCGCGCTGCCGAATCCTGGTGTTCAGCATGCATGAGCCCACGCATTATCAAGAGCGCTGTCTGCGTGCCGGCGCACGGGGCTACGTGACCAAGAGCAACCAACTGACTCTGCTGCACGAAGCCATCAAGGCATTGATGTCCGGCCACACCTATTTCTCCGCGTTACCCAATACCAGCGGTCTGTACAACGCCGTGCAACGCACTGAACAGGAGATGATCGCTCAGCTGTCCGATCGGGAGTTATGCATCTTCGTGAATCTGGCGCTGGGCAAACCGAACAAGGCCATCGCCCAGGAGATGCACTTGAGTCACAAGACCGTCAGCACCTACAAGACCCGCATGATGGCCAAGCTTTGCCTGGGTTCACTGGTGCTCCTGCGTGAGTTCGCCAAGCGCAATCACTTGATCTGAGTGCCCCGACATGACGCAGGGACTGCGGGTTTTAGGGTTGTGGCTGGGGCTGGCCGCCTCGGTCTGGGCCGATGACCGGCCGCAGACACTGGAAGTGCTGGCCCGCCTCGAACCGGGCAATGTCCAGGTCCGCCTCGATGATCGGGAACGCCAGTGGTTGCGTGAGCATCCGGTGTTGCGCATGGGCATCTCCGGCCCGGACTACCCGCCCTTCGAAATCACCCGCCATCAGCATGAGCTGGAGGGACTGACGGCGGATTACGCCGACCTGTTGGCACAACTGCTCGGCATCAGGATCGAAGTGCGGCGTTTTACCGATCGACCCGCGCTGATGGCGGCACTCAAGCGCGGTGATGTCGATCTCTTGGGCACCTCGAACAGTTTCGAAGCGGCAGATCCGGCCTTCATTCTGTCGCGGCCGTACGCTGAAGATCAGCCGATGCTGGTTACGCGCCACGACGAGAAACTGCCCACCGACCTGGCGGCCAAACGCATCGCCATGGTCGAGGATTACCTGCCGCTGGCCCACGTTCAGGCCTTCTACCCCGGCGCCTACGTGCAGCTTTATGCTTCGGCCATGGATGCACTCGGCGCGGTCGCCTTCGGTGCCGACGATGTGTACCTGGGCGACTTCATCAGCGCCAACTATCTGATCAACACCAATTATCGCAACGACCTGCAACTGGCCGGGCCGTCGGGGCTTGACGCCAATCCGTTCGCCTTTGCGTTGTTGCGCAGCGATGTGGTGCTCAAACGCATCGTCGACAAGGCCTTGCTGGCCGTGCCCATGGAGCGTCGCCATCTGATCGAACAGCGCTGGAGCGTCGGCCTCGCCGAGATGGCCGAACAGTCGCGGGTACAGCTCAGCGCCGCCGAGCAGCAGTGGCTGGATCAGCACCCGGTGGTGCGGGTCGGCGCTGTCGAAGACTTCGCGCCGTTGGCGTTTTTCGATGCCGACGGACGCTTCAACGGGCTGGCAGCGCAGTTGCTGAGCCTGATTGCACAGCGCAGCGGGCTGAATTTCGAGATCGTGCGTGGCACCTCCCTAAACGATCAGTTCGAGCAGCTCCAGACCGGCGCACTCGATGTTCTGCCGGTGGTGACGCCGAGCACCGAGCGTGAAGCGCAGCTGCAATTCACTCGCGCCTATCTGAACAATCCGTTCGTGCTGGTCAGCGCGGTGAACGGGCAACATCCATTGCCGCTCGACGAACTGGCGGGCAAACGCCTGGCGATCTATCGAGGGCACCCGTTGCGCGATTATTTGCTGCAACGGGTCCCCGGTCTGCGTCTGGTCGAGGTCAAAAGCCCAGCCGAAGGCATGGCGCTGATTGCCCGAGGACAGGTCGACGTGACGGTAAGCTCGTTGCTGGTAGCGCGTTTTCTGATCGCCCGCCAGTATCGCGACCGCCTGCGCATCACCGGCACCGTTGGCGATCAGCCGGCGCGCATCGCTTTGGCCACGGCGCCGCAGTCGGCGCTGCTGCACTCGATCCTGAACAAGGCGTTGCTGAGCATCGCGCCGCAGCAAATGGATGAACTGGTTGAGCGCTGGAGCCACGATGTGGTGGTTGAAGACAGCTATTGGTCGCGCCATCGCCGCGAGATTCTGCTTGGTTTTGCCGGCGCCGCAGGCTTGCTGCTGCTGGCCTTGATCTGGATCGGCTGGCAGCGTCGGCAGATCCATCAGCGCCAGCAATGGTTGTTGCAACTGCAACAGGCCAAGGACGCAGCGGATGAGGCCAATCGGGCCAAAAGCACTTTCCTGGCGACCATGAGCCACGAGATCCGCACACCGATGAACGCCTTGATCGGCATGCTCGAACTGGCCCTCAAGCGCGCAGAGGAGGGCGTGACTGATCGACTGGCAATTCAGGTGGCGTCGAATGCCGGCCAGCAGTTATTGGCGTTGATTGGCGACATTCTCGACATCGCCCGTATCGAGTCTGGGCATTTGTCCCTCGCGCCCGAGCGGGCCAACCTGCGCGAGACAGTGTTATCGGTGTGTCGGGTTTTCGAAGGGCTGGCGCGGCAGAAACGGCTCTTGTGGCGCATCGAACTTGATCCGCGCGCCGACGTGGATGTGCTGATTGATCCGACGCGCTTCAAACAGGTGCTGTCGAACCTGTTGAGCAATGCGATCAAATTCACCGAGGTGGGTGAGGTGAGTTTGCGCTTGCAGGTCATCGCCATGACCGACGCTGAAGTGGACATGCTGGTGCGCATCGAAGACAGCGGCATCGGCATCAGTGTCGAAGATCAAAAGCTTCTGTTCAGTCCTTTCGTCCAGGCAAGCAACAGTTCGCAAACGGCGCGCAGCGGTTCCGGTCTGGGGCTGGTGATCAGCCGCAACCTCTGCGACATGATGGGCGGCACGCTGCGCCTCGACAGTGACCTGGGGCAGGGCACGCGAGTGGAAGTCCATCTGCAATTGCCACTGCTGACCGCGATGACGACCACAGCGGCTACGCCCGACGTGACGCCCGCCGCCTGTGTATTGAACGTGCTGGTGGTAGACGATCACCCGGTCAACCGCTTGCTGATGTGCTGGCAACTGAGCGAACTGGGGCATCGCACGACTGATGTCGGCGATGGCGATGAAGGGCTGCAACGCTGGCGAGCGCAGGCTTTTGATGTGGTGATAACCGACTGCAACATGCCGCGACGCAATGGCTATGAGCTGGCGCGCACCATTCGCGATGAAGAGGCCGCCAGCGGCCGCGCACCCTGTCTGATCCTCGGTTTTACGGCCAACGCGCAGGTCGAAGAGCGTTTGCGTTGTCTGGATGCCGGCATGGATGACTGCTTGTTCAAACCGATTCGCTTGCGCGATTTGGCACAGGCCTTGACCGGCGCGCAGCCTTGCGCGCCGCACGAAGATGAGCCGCCAGGCGCCGAGCCAGTCGAGATCGATCTCAGTGCTCTTGAACAGATGGCGGGTGCCGATCATTCGTTGATCGAACGCTTGCGCAAGGAAGTCGGCAATAGCCTGCGCGATGATCTGCAAGCACTGGATCGCTTGCAGGCGAGCGACCGCGCAGACTTGCGCGAGTTGGCCCATCGCATCCGGGGTGGCGCGCAGATGGTCGGGGCTGCGCGGGTCGTAGCGGCGTGCGCAGATCTGGACACGGCGTGCCGAGACAGTGACAGCGCTGTCATCGACCGTGCCATCGGCAAGTTGCGCGAAGCCATGCACGGCCTCGCACGGTGCCTCTGAACCAATGCAGTCTCCTGTGGGAGCGAGCCTGCTCGCGAAATGCGCACCGCTGCTCAATTGTTCTGCATATGGAACACTCAAGCCGATTTCCACCCTCTAGTCGAATATTCGATATGCCTTTAGGCTTAATCCAATGCATTTACCCATTGGAGACCCCATGAAAAACATCATCGGCATTTACACCAGCCCGCGCGGCCATTGGGTCGGCGATGGTTTCCCGGTGCGCACGCTGTTTTCCTACGACAACCTGGGCAAGCACATCAGCCCGTTTCTGCTGCTCGATCACGCCGGTCCCGCCGAATTCACCCCGACCACTGAACAGCGTGGCGTCGGCCAGCACCCGCACCGTGGTTTCGAAACCGTGACCATCGTTTACGACGGCGAAGTGCAGCACCGTGACTCCACCGGCAGTGGCGGCACCATCGGCCCGGGTGATGTGCAGTGGATGACCGCAGCGTCCGGCATCCTCCATGAGGAATTCCACTCGGAAAACTTCGCCCGAACCGGCGGCAAGCTGGAAATGGTCCAGCTGTGGGTCAACCTGCCGGCCAAGAACAAAATGGCCGCGCCGGGTTACCAGACCATTCTCGACCGGGACATTCCGAGCATCGCGCTCAAGGACCACGCCGGCAGCCTGCGTCTGATCGCCGGCGAATTCGATGGGCACACCGGACCGTCACGGACTTTTACGCCAATCGACGTGTGGGATCTGCGCCTCAATGCCGGCAAGCTGCTGACGCTTGATCTGCACGAAGGACGCAACACCGCGCTGGTGGTGCTGAAGGGTTCGGTGCAGGTCAACGGCGCGGAATCGGTGGGAGTAGGGCAGTTGGCGCTGTTCGAACGCGACGGTGATCGACTCACTCTCCAGGCCAGCGAAGACGCGGTGGTATTGCTGCTCAGTGGCGAGCCGATCGACGAACCGATCGTCGGCCACGGCCCGTTCGTGATGAACACCGAGCAGGAAATCCATCAGGCCTTTGCCGACTTCCAGTCCGGGCGCTTTGGCCAGATGCACCCCTGACCCCGAGCTTTACTGGCAACTGACCCCCCCTGTGGGAGCGAGCCTGCTCGCGAATGCTCTGTTTCAGTCCAAGAGGTAGTGACTGACAGGACGCCTTCGCGAGCAGGCTCGCTCCTACAGGTTTTTCAGCGTTTTCGAGACGCTGTTCATCCACCGAAATCAATTGCTCCTACACTGTGCCAATCTGTGCGATCTTCTCGCGATTGGCCTTTGTCGGAGTTGTTTGATGCTGTCTCTGCTGACCGAACACCCGTTGTTTAGCGCGTTGATCCTGATCCTGCTCGATCTTGGCCTGTGGCGGCTGATCAGCTCTCGCGGCAGCGAATGGAAGCTGTTGGTGCGGGTGCTGATTTTCGCGTTGTTCAGCATTGTGCTGTTCAACGAAGGCCTCAACCCGATGGAACCGGCACCGTGGGCCGACAACGTGCCGCTGCATCTGGCGGCAACCGGGTTGCAGATCGGTTGGTGGCTGTTTGGTGCGCGGACCCTGACGGTGCTGATCGGCGCGGTGATGATGCAGCGGGTCGGCCATACCGGCCGGCTGTTGCAGGACTTGCTCGGCGCGGTGATTTTCCTCATCGCCATCATTGCGGCGCTGGCGTACGTGCTCGATCTGCCAGTCAAAGGCGTGCTGGCGACGTCCGGCGCGTTGGCGATCATTGTCGGCCTGGCTTTGCAGAGCACCTTGAGCGACGTGTTCTCCGGCATCGTCCTCAACACCACCAAGCCCTATCAACTCGATGACTGGATCTCCATCGACGGCACCGAGGGCCGCGTCACCGACATCGACTGGCGCGCCACGCGTCTGCAGACCAGTCAGGGCAGCATGGCGGTCATTCCGAATTCACTGGCGGCTAAAGCCAAGATCATCAACTTCAGTCGGCCGAGCAACATGTTCGGCGTTTCCGTCAGCGTGCCCGTCAGCCCCCATGCCCGACCCAGTTCGGTAATCGAGGCGTTGGAGCGGGCAATGCAAGGCTGCCGGCAATTGCTCGACACACCGGCGCCGAGCGTGTCGTTGAAGAGTTCTGCCAGCGGCGGCGCGGAATACGAAATCAGCGGATTTGTCGCCTCGATGGGCGAGAAGCGCGTGGTGCGCAATCAGTTGTTCGACCTCGCTTACCGGCATTTGCAAGCCTCCGGGGTCAACCTGCTGTCGAGCAACGAGACCAGCGCCGCACCGCAGTTGTCGCGGCCACGGGCGCTGCTGGAAAGCTCACCGATCTTCTCGACTCTGCGTGAAGAAGAAAAAGACACCTTCAGCCAGAACATGACTCTGCAAACTTTCCGCGTCGGCGAAACGATTCTCGCGGGCGGGGAGGTCAGCGATCATTTGTTCATCATTGAATCCGGCGTGGTATCGGTGACGCTCAAGCGCCATGGTGCGCCACTGGAATCCGGGCGCATGGGGCCAGGCGAGGTGATCGGCGAGGCCGGGATTCTTTCCGACACCGCGCTGCCGGCGGATTTTTCCGCGAAGACTTTCTGCGCCCTGTATCGCATCGAGAAGTCCTACCTGAAACCGTGCCTGGACGCGCGCCATGACATCCACGATGCGATGCAGGCATTGCTCGATTTCCGTCTGCACAAGGCGCAGTCGCTGACCGAGGAAACGCCTGTGGTCGCGCCGAAAAGAGGCTTTCTGCAATGGCTGCGTAACCGAGTCTGAGCTGTCGCTTTGTGATTCGATGCAACCTGCGCGGCGTTCTCAGGGTCACAATTTGCAATCCCACCGGGCAGGAGTTGCAGACGATGAAAAACCTGCGAATCGCCACCTTCAACGTCAACGGCATGCGCGCGCGGCTGCCGAATCTGCTGGAATGGCTCAAGCGCGAGCAACCGGACATCGTCTGCCTGCAAGAGCTCAAGTCAGTGGACAGCGCATTTCCCGCCGCCGAACTGGAGGCCGCCGGTTACGGCGCGATCTGGCAGGGCCAGGCGTCATGGAATGGCGTGGCGATTCTGGCGCGTGATGCGCAGCCGTTGGAGAGTCGACGCGGTTTGCCCGGCGATCCCGATGACACCCACAGCCGTTATATCGAAGCGGCGGTGCACGGTGTGCTGGTCGGTTGCCTGTATCTGCCCAACGGCAACCCGCAGCCGGGGCCGAAATTCGATTACAAACTGGCCTGGTTGGAGCGTCTGATCAATTACGCCAAAGACCTGCAAAGCAGCGATCACCCGGTGGTGCTCGCCGGTGACTTCAATGTCGTGCCCACCGACATGGACATCTACAACACCCGATCCTGGCTCAAGGATGCTTTGTTGCAACCCGAAAGCCGCGAGTGCTACCAGCGGCTGCTGGATCAGGGCTGGACCGATTCTCTGCGCCACGTGTATCCCGAAGAGCGCCTCTACACCTTCTGGGATTATTTCCGTAACCATTGGCAAACCAATTCCGGCCTGCGCATCGACCATTTGCTGCTCAACCCGGCATTGAGCCCGTATCTGCACGACGCCGGTGTTGACGCCTGGGTGCGCAACGAACCGCACGCCAGTGACCATGCGCCGACGTGGATTCGGATCGGCTCGCGGAAAAAACGCTGAACGGCCGATTAGCGAAATCAATTGTCGAAAGCCGTGCCTGATCCCGTATACAGGGCAACATCAACGCAGTGTTCTGCGGCCCATGCATAAGGATCGAGCAATGAGTGCGCCACGGCTGACCAATACCAATCTGTACCTGCAACGTCTGGGTTTCGATGCGCCGCCGCCACCGACGCTGGAAACCTTGCATCAGTTGCAACTGCGCCACACCGCTCAGTTTGTTTTCGAAAATCTGGCAACGATCAGTGGAGAGCCGGTGTTGATCGACTTGGTCTCCATCGAAGACAAGGTGTTGCAGCAGGGGCGGGGCGGCTACTGCTATGAGCTCAATCATTTGTTCTATGCGCTGCTGCTTGAATTGGGCTTCGACGCGCGGGCGATCAGCGGGCGCGTGGTGATGAATCAACCGGAAGGCAGCTGGACGGCGCGAACCCATCGTTTGAGTCTGGTGACCATCGACGCAGTGCGTTACATCACCGACGTCGGCTTCGGTGGCATGGTGCCCACCGCGCCGCTGCTGCTCGACAATGAACATGAGCAACCCACCCCGCACGAACCTTACCGCATCGACAAGCAAGCAGATGGCTACCTGCTGCGCGCCAAAGTCGCAGGCGAATGGCGGCCGATGTACCTGTTCGATTTGCAGCGCCAGGAAGACATCGATTACACCGTCGGCAACTGGTACGTCTCCACTCATCCCGAGTCACCCTTTGCCCAGCGCCTGATGGTCGCGCGCACCGGCGCTGGCTGGCGCAAGACCCTGAACAACGGCAGTTTTGCCATTCACCACATGGGCGCGGACAGTCAGCGGCGCGAGGTGGCGGACGTCGACGAGCTGATGGAGTTGCTGCGCCGCGAGTTCGACCTTCAGGTGCCTGATTCACCGCGTGTACGGCAAGCGCTGGCTCGGGTCATCGCGCCAGCCTCCATCTAAGGCTTTACACCAGGCTCCAATACGCGACGGATTTCGCCGATGGCCGCTAAAAGAGCGCGACTGCACCGTCGGTCGCCGTGAACACTTCAGCCTGGTGGGCACTGGCGCGGACGCAGCGGGGATGTGTTGCCGGATTTGTTGGGGCAAGAAGCGCAGGCTAGAAGGTTGGATGGCTACCTAACCATTATGTGACTGATAAGTTGTATACAATTCTATGGACATTTGTCCTGAGTATTGAATACAGTGTGCGCATAACAAAAACCAGGGAACCCCCCACCATGAAAACGCCCCATGTTTCACACCAACGGCCCGAGGACGAAAACCTCGGGGTCGGCGCGAATATGGCTTACGGCCTGCAACATGTTCTGACCATGTACGGCGGTATCGTTGCGGTGCCACTGATCATTGGCCAGGCGGCCGGTCTGTCGCCGGCGGACATTGGTCTGTTGATTGCTGCTTCATTGTTTGCGGGGGGGCTGGCGACGTTGCTGCAAACCCTGGGTCTGCCGTTTTTTGGCTGTCAGTTGCCGCTGGTCCAGGGCGTATCGTTCTCCGGCGTGGCGACCATGGTCGCGATCGTCAGCAGCGGCGGGGAGGGCGGTTTCCAATCGGTGCTGGGTGCGGTGATTGCCGCCTCGTTGATCGGCTTGCTGATCACGCCGGTGTTCTCACGCATCACCAAGTTCTTTCCGCCTTTGGTCACCGGCATTGTGATCACCACCATTGGCCTGACGCTGATGCCTGTGGCCGCACGCTGGGCGATGGGCGGCAACAGCCACGCGCCGGACTTCGGCAGCATGCAGAACATCGGTCTGGCGGCGGTCACGCTGGTGCTGGTGTTGCTGCTGAGCAAGGTGGGCAGCGCGACCATTTCTCGGCTGTCGATTCTGCTGGCGATGGTCATCGGCACGGTGCTGGCGGTGTTCCTTGGCATGGCGGATTTCTCCAGTGTCACCACCGGCCCCATGTTCGGCTTCCCGACACCGTTCCACTTCGGCATGCCGACCTTCCATTTCGCCGCGATTCTGTCGATGTGCATTGTGGTCATGGTGACGCTGGTGGAAACCTCGGCGGACATCCTCGCCGTCGGTGAAATCATCGGCACCAAGGTCGACTCGAAACGCTTGGGTAACGGACTGCGTGCCGACATGCTGTCGAGCATGTTTGCGCCGATCTTCGGTTCGTTCACGCAAAGTGCTTTCGCACAGAACGTCGGCCTGGTGGCGGTGACCGGGATCAAGAGCCGCTTCGTGGTGGCTACCGGCGGCTTGTTCCTGGTAGTGCTCGGTCTGCTGCCGTTCATGGGCCGAGTCATCGCAGCAGTGCCGACTTCGGTTCTCGGCGGCGCCGGGATCGTGTTGTTCGGTACTGTGGCTGCGAGCGGCATCCGCACGTTGTCGAAGGTGGACTACCGCAACAACGTCAACCTGATCATCGTTGCCACCTCGATCGGTTTCGGCATGATCCCGATCGCCGCGCCGAACTTCTACGATCATTTCCCGAGCTGGTTCGCGACGATTTTCCATTCGGGCATCAGTTCGTCGGCAATCATGGCGATCCTGCTCAACCTGGCGTTCAACCACTTCACGACCGGCAATTCGGATCAACAATCGGTGTTCGCCGCCGCGGAAGAGCGCACCCTGCGTTATCGCGATCTCGCCGCGCTGCGTGAAGGCGATTACTTCAGCGACGGCAAGCTGCATGATTGCGATGGCAAGGAAGTGCCGGTGATCGAGCCGGATGACCATGATCATGGCCACGGCGCGCCGAAGGTGCAGGTGAAAAGCAGCGAACATGTCTGACCGCTGCGTCTGAAACAGAAAAGGCCGATCTGCCCAAACAGATCGGCCTTTTGGTATTTTTCGTGCGCCCACAAAAAAGCCCCTGAACCTTGCGATTCAGGGGCTTTGCTATTTGGCTCCACAACCTGGACTCGAACCAGGGACCCAGTGATTAACAGTCACTTGCTCTACCAACTGAGCTATTGCGGAATTGGTGCGTATGTTACTGATTCAAAAAGAGAAGTCAAGCATCGCCTGGCAACTTTTGCGATTCGTCGGGACGGACGGCGTTTTGTCGGTGATTGGCGGTTACCAGAAAGGCTTCAGAGGTCTACCATGGCAGCCCGGAAGTGGTCACACGCGCTACCGGCCATTCGCCGCAAAGGTACGCGCCATGAATCAAATCACCCGCAACAGCGAGGTGCTCGCATGAGCACTGCACAGATCAGCCTGCCCAAAGGGATCGGCCCGCACGCCGAAAAACTTTTCGATGCAATCACCGGGGCAAGCACCGCCGAAGAATTGAACCGCGCTGGCGGCAAGGCCGAAGGTTTCGTCCTTGGTCTTGAAAGCAGCAAGGCCATCAAAAGCCAGGTCGCCGAATCGCTGTATGTGATTTACGACGATGCTGCCACTCAACGCTCGGTCGAGCTGGCTTAACTGCCGAAGGTAATCGTGCCGAGCATCAGCTTGGCATAGGCCGCCGTCGCCGCCAGTTGCACCAGCCACAGGGCCAGGCCACCGAGGAATACCCCGGTGGCGACTTGCAGTACCAGGCTCTTTTCACGCTTGGCCGGAGCGCGCGGGATGAAATCATCCAGGTCGTCACGGTCAGCGCGCAGGTTGTCGTTTTTCATGTGGGTTCTCTTCAAAAATCTCGGGTGTACACAAAACCGGTAGGAGCTGCGGAACGCTGCGATCTTTTGATCTTGCTCTTGCTCTTGCTCTTGCTCTTGATCTTGATCTTAAAAAACAAGATCAAAAGATCGCAGCCTCGTTTCACTCGTCAGCTCCTACGAGCTCCTACGGTTCTGAATTGTGTGCAGTCTAGAGGTTGCAAGGCGTTTCCAGAGACAAATAAAAACGGGAAGCCCAAAAGGCTTCCCGTTTTTCATCACTCGCCGAAATCAGATGACCTGAACGATCGCGTCCGTCACAGCCTTGATGTTGCTCTGGTTCAGCGCGGCCACGCAGATGCGGCCGGTGTCCAGGGCGTAGATGCCGAACTCGTTGCGCAGGCGATGCACTTGTTCAGTGGTCAGGCCGGAGTAGGAGAACATGCCGCGCTGACGACCGACGAAGCTGAAATCGCGGCCCGGGGCTTTTTCCGCCAGCAGGGCAACCATCTGCTCGCGCATGCCGCGAATGCGCAGGCGCATCTCGGCCAGCTCGGCTTCCCACTGCGCGCGCAGTTCCGGGCTGTTGAGCACGGCAGCAACAATGCTGGCGCCATGGGTCGGCGGGTTGGAGTAGTTGGTGCGGATCACACGCTTGACCTGCGACAGCACGCGCGCGCTTTCTTCTTTCGATTCGCTGATGATCGACAGTGCGCCAACGCGTTCGCCGTATAGCGAGAACGATTTGGAGAACGAGCTCGAGACGAAAAAGGTCAGGCCGGATTCGGCGAACAGGCGCACAGCGGCGGCGTCTTCGTCGATGCCGTCGCCGAAACCCTGGTAAGCCATGTCGAGGAACGGCACGTGACCTTTGGCCTTGACCACTTCCAGCACCTTGTTCCAGTCCGCCGGGGTCAGGTCGACGCCGGTCGGGTTGTGGCAGCAAGCATGCAGGACAACGATCGAGCCGTTCGGCAGGGCGTTGAGGTCGTCGAGCATGCCGGCACGGTTCACGTCATGGGTGGCAGCGTCGTAGTAACGGTAGTTCTGCACCGGGAAACCAGCGGTTTCGAACAGTGCGCGGTGGTTTTCCCAGCTCGGGTCGCTGATCGCCACGACGGCGTTCGGCAGCAGTTGCTTGAGGAAGTCGGCACCGATTTTCAGTGCGCCGGTCCCGCCGACGGCCTGAGTGGTGATGACGCGACCGGCGCTGATCAGCGGCGAATCGTTGCCGAACAGCAGTTTCTGCACGGCCTGGTCGTAGGCGGCGATGCCATCGATCGGCAGGTAACCGCGCGAAGCGTGTTGCGCGACGCGAATCGTCTCGGCTTCGATCACCGCACGCAGCAGTGGAATTCGCCCCTCTTCGTTGCAGTACACGCCCACGCCCAGGTTGACCTTGGTGGTCCGGGTATCGGCGTTGAATGCTTCGTTGAGGCCCAGGATTGGATCGCGGGGTGCCATTTCGACAGCGGAGAACAGGCTCATTATTACGGCGGCTCTGAATGGAGAGTGGAGGGACGTGTCGCGCTCCAGCCGAATGCACTAGAGCGGTGCACAAACGGGGAGCTAGTATAGAGGCCATCACCGCGCAATGGCGACAGGCGAATCGGCTTTTACGGTAAGTTTTTCCGATTATTTCTTGACCGTTAGTCGATTGACTTTGTCAGATTCTTTACCGGATGTAGGACGTTTGCCTTGAAAGGTCAGGCAATCGCCACCACATTCAGCACAATCCAGGTTTTTTCTTGCGCGACATCGGTCGTTTGCGGTCGTCCTC
Organism: Pseudomonas sp. Sample_9; assembly: GCF_004307535.1. Classification (NCBI taxonomy): domain Bacteria; kingdom Pseudomonadati; phylum Pseudomonadota; class Gammaproteobacteria; order Pseudomonadales; family Pseudomonadaceae; genus Pseudomonas; species Pseudomonas sp. Sample_9. Next base: position 2,249 of record NZ_RAZO01000320.1, on the reverse strand, counting down.
GTGGTGCTTCGTCTGACGCGGAACGCCGCGATTCCAGAGGTGTGTATGTCGGAATTCCAGCTAGTCACCCGCTTCGAGCCCGCCGGCGATCAGCCGGAAGCCATTCGCCAGTTGGTTGAGGGCATTGACGCCGGGCTGGCGCACCAGACGCTGCTCGGTGTGACCGGTTCGGGCAAGACCTTCAGCATCGCCAACGTCATTTCGCAGGTACAGCGTCCGACGCTGGTACTGGCGCCGAACAAGACCCTGGCCGCGCAGTTGTACGGGGAGTTCAAGGCGTTCTTCCCGAACAACGCGGTGGAATACTTCGTTTCCTACTACGACTACTACCAGCCCGAAGCGTATGTGCCGTCGTCCGACACCTTCATCGAGAAGGACGCGTCGATCAACGACCACATCGAGCAGATGCGGCTGTCCGCAACCAAAGCGTTGCTCGAACGCAAGGACGCGATCATCGTCACCACAGTGTCGTGCATTTATGGTCTGGGCAGTCCGGAAACCTATTTGAAGATGGTCTTGCACGTTGATCGCGGCGACAAGCTTGATCAGCGCGCTCTGCTGCGGCGCCTGGCCGACCTGCAATACACCCGCAACGACATGGATTTTGCCCGGGCGACGTTCCGCGTGCGTGGTGACGTGATCGATATCTTCCCGGCGGAATCCGATCTGGAAGCGATCCGCATCGAGCTGTTCGATGACGAGGTCGAGAGCATTTCCGCCTTCGACCCACTGACCGGCGAAGTCATCCGCAAGATGCCGCGCTTCACTTTCTACCCGAAAAGTCACTACGTGACGCCTCGGGAAACCCTGCTCGACGCCATCGAAGGCATCAAGGTCGAATTGCAGGAGCGCCTCGAATACCTGCGCAGCAACAACAAACTGGTGGAAGCCCAGCGTCTTGAACAGCGCACCCGTTTCGACCTGGAAATGATCCTCGAACTGGGCTATTGCAACGGCATCGAAAACTACTCGCGCTACCTGTCCGGGCGTCCGGCCGGCGCGGCGCCACCCACGCTTTACGACTACTTGCCCGCCGACGCCTTGCTGGTGATCGACGAATCCCACGTCAGCGTGCCGCAGGTCGGCGCAATGTATAAGGGCGACCGTTCGCGCAAGGAAACCCTCGTTGAGTACGGCTTCCGCCTGCCTTCGGCGCTGGACAACCGGCCCATGCGTTTCGACGAGTGGGAAGGGGTCAGCCCGCAGACCATTTTCGTTTCGGCCACCCCCGGCAACTACGAAGCCGAGCACGCCGGCCGCGTGGTTGAGCAAGTGGTACGGCCGACTGGCCTGGTCGACCCGCAGGTTGAAGTGCGGCCGGCGCTGACCCAGGTCGATGACTTGCTCTCGGAAATCACCAAGCGCGTGGCGATCGAAGAACGTGTGCTGGTCACCACGCTGACCAAGCGCATGGCCGAAGACCTGACCGATTACCTCGCCGACCACGGCGTGCGCGTTCGTTACCTGCACTCGGACATCGACACCGTTGAGCGCGTCGAGATCATCCGCGACTTGCGGCTCGGCGTATTCGATGTGCTGGTCGGGATCAACCTGCTGCGTGAAGGCCTCGACATGCCGGAAGTGTCGCTGGTGGCGATTCTCGATGCCGACAAGGAAGGCTTCCTGCGTTCCGAGCGCTCGCTGATCCAGACCATCGGTCGCGCGGCACGTAACCTCAACGGCCGGGCGATTCTCTACGCCGATCGCATGACCGGTTCGATGGAGCGGGCGATTGGTGAGACCGAGCGCCGCCGCGAGAAGCAGATCGCCTTCAACCTTGAGAACGGCATTACCCCGAAAGGTGTGATCAAGGACGTCGCCGACATCATGGAAGGCGCCACCGTGCCGGGTTCGCGCAGCAAGAAGCGCAAAGGCATGGCCAAGGCCGCCGAAGAGAACGCCAAGTACGAAGCCGAGTTGCGCTCGCCAAGCGAAATCACCAAACGCATCCGCGCGCTGGAAGAGAAGATGTACCAACTGGCGCGGGATCTGGAGTTTGAAGCGGCGGCGCAGATGCGCGACGAGATTGCCAAACTGCGCGAGCGACTTCTCACCGTTTGATCTTGATCGCCTTGCCGGGCCTCTTCGCGAGCAGGCTCGCTCCCACATAGCAATTGCATATTCCTGTGGGAGCGAGCCTGCTCGCGAATGGCCTTCACACAATCGGAAGGCCTTAGGGCTTCCGGCTTAAATGCCCTGCCCGCTGGAGCGGGGCGGGTGTCGCCTGTTACCATTCGCCGCTTGATTGT
>NZ_RAZO01000307.1:0-3058 GCF_004307535.1 Pseudomonas sp. Sample_9 | reverse complement strand
TCGGTCGGGCTTTCGATGATTCGCCCGTTGATCTGGAACTGCGCGCCACACAGCAGCACGGTAATCGCGGCGAATACCAGAATGTTCACCGGCAAGCCCCAGAAATTTCCTACCTTGATGGTTTTGCGGCACGGCGAAGAACGGGCGAAGTCGCAGAAGTTGAGGATCAGCGTGCCGTAGATCGCCAGCCACAACGCGCCGCCGGCGAAGATGTTGCGCCACATCTCGCCACCGGTCAGCGGCTCGCGGATCGACCAGGCAATGGTCGCGTTGGCCTGGAAGTACATCCACCCGGCGAGTGCAGCAACGGTCAGCAGAATCACCGGCCCGGCAAATGCCTCGTAACGGCGCACCATCTCCATGCCGTAGGCAAGGATCGCCAGTTGCACCAGCCAGATGGCAACGAAGCACACCCAGCCCAGAGTCGACAGGCCGAGAATCGAGTTGTGATCGTATTCAGCGAAGCCCGGATGCACGGCAGTCAGCAAGACGCGGAATACCACTGAGGCGAGATACGTCTGAATACCGAACCAGGCGATGGCGATAACCGCCCTGATCAATGCAGGAATTTGCGCACCATGGATGCCGAAACTGATCCGGCTGATCACCGGAAACGGCACCCCGGTTTTCTGCCCCATGTATCCGGACAGGTTCATGAAGAAGTACACCAGCGCCGCGCCGATCCCCAGCGACAACAGAATCTGCCAGCCGCCCAGGCCCAACGCATACAGGCCGATGGCGAACGAGTAGTTGGCGATGTTGTGCACATCATTCGTCCACAGGGCGAAGATGCTGTACTGGCCCCAGCGTCGCCCTTCGGCTTTGGTCGGCGCCAGATCGCTGTTGTGCAGACGCGGGCTCAGTTGCAGCGGCTCGCTCACTCCGTCATGGGGCAACGGTTGATCGAGCGTGGCGGAGGGCAGATTCAGCGCGATGTTATTTGAAAGACTTGTACGCATTCCGGCAGGCTCCTGACGTTCGCCACCGCGATGACTGTGCATGAGCGCTCAGGCTCGACAAATCTTCGTCGCGGCGGTGAAAACATCACTGGTTACGGGGCATCTGCAGCCTGTACGGGATAGGGCGCTTCAGGCTTGCGGATCGAAAGTGTGCATGTTTTGCAGTTTTGTATACAAAACATGTATGCGATAAAGCCAGATTTGTGCCAGTTGCCAATCTATAAGCGGCAGGGCTCATTTCGAATAGTTATCGATGCAACATAAGTCGCTGAAAAACCGGCGATATAAATTGATCGATCGGGCAGGAATTTTTTTCAGGGGAGGGATTTTGCAGAGGGGCGAGCAGATGGGGATTCTGCTGGAGAGTGTAACTTTTCAGGGCGTCAGAACTGAAAGTGCACACATAAATGGCACCGATGGTGACAACCTTGTGTACACCTTTTATGTGCCTGGCACATATCAATGTGGGAGCGAGCTGCTCGCGAATGCGGTGGATCAGGCAACTGAAACGTTGACTGGAACTGCGCTTTCGCGAGCAGGCTCGCTCCCACAGGTCTTTCTATAAATGGGGGATCAAACCTTGCTCTTGCTGATGATATTCCCCGCATGTAGCCCGCATTCTTTCTGCGTGGCTTCTTCCCACCACCAGCGGCCTTCGCGCTCGTGCTGGTTCGGCAGCACCGGGCGGGTGCAGGGTTCGCAGCCGATGCTGATGAAGCCGCGCTCATGCAGGCTGTTGTACGGTAGTTCGAGCATGCGAATGTAGCCCCAGATCTCCTCGCTGGTCATCTGCGCCAGCGGATTGAACTTGTACAGCGTGCGTTCCGGTGTCGAGAACGCCGTGTCGATTTCCAGCACCGCCACAGCGCTGCGGGTGCCCGGGCTCTGGTCGCGGCGCTGGCCGGTGGCCCAGGCTTTGACGTCGGACAGCTTGCGCCGCAGCGGTTCGATCTTGCGGATGCCGCAGCATTCGCCGTGGCCATCTTTGTAGAAACTGAACAAGCCTTTTTCCTTCACGAACGGTTCGAGTTTCGTGTAGTCCGGCGAGACGATTTCAATATCGATCTGGTAATGCTCGCGCACCTGCTCGATGAAACGGTAGGTCTCCGGATGCAGGCGGCCGGTGTCGAGGCTGAACACTTTGACGTTCTTGTTCAGCTTCCACGCCATGTCCACCAGCACCACGTCCTCGGCGCCGCTGAAAGATATCCACAAGTCATCGCCGAACTCGGCGAAGGCGAGCTTGAGGATGTCCTGGGCGGATTTGTTGGCATAGGTCGTGGCGAGTTCCACGACGTCGAACGATGGGCTCATCAGGGCGGCTTCCTACAGGTCAATGGCGCTCGGGCGCTCTATAGGGGGCCGATGGTAACAAAAAGCTGCCGCGGCCGGGGCGTCCTCTGCGTTGCGCGCGTCTGGTGCAGACGCTAGAGTTCGGCCTCGCTCGATTCAATAATCACTACAAACGGGAGTGTCTTGTGGAAATTGCTTGCCTGGATCTTGAAGGGGTACTGGTACCGGAAATCTGGATCGCCTTCGCCGAAAAAACCGGAATCGACGCCCTCAAGGCCACCACTCGGGACATTCCCGATTACGACGTATTGATGAAGCAGCGTTTGCGCATCCTCGATGAGCACGGCCTCAAGCTCTCGGATATTCAGGAAGTGATCGCCACGCTGAAACCGCTGGATGGCGCGGTGGAGTTCGTCAACTGGCTGCGCGAGCGCTTTCAGGTGGTGATTCTCTCGGACACTTTTTATGAATTCTCGCAGCCGCTGATGCGCCAGCTGGGCTTCCCGACCTTGCTCTGCCATCGCTTGATCACTGACGAAAGCGGTCGGGTGACGGGCTATCAACTGCGCCAGAAAGATCCCAAGCGTCAGTCGGTGCTGGCGTTCAAGAGTCTGTACTACCGGGTGATCGCGGCGGGTGATTCGTACAACGACACGACCATGCTCGGCGAGGCGGATGCGGGGATTCTGTTTCACGCGCCGGACAACGTGATTCGCGAGTTTCCGCAGTTCCCGGCGGTGCATACGTTTGAAGAGCTGAAGCAGGAATTTCTCAAGGCCTCTAATAGAGAGTTGAGTTTGTAGTCG
>NZ_RAZO01000322.1:0-702 GCF_004307535.1 Pseudomonas sp. Sample_9 | reverse complement strand
CTCCGCCATCCTGCGCCATGCCGCCAGTGATGCCTTCTTTTGCTGATCGAACATATGGGTATCTCCTGAGGACTTACCCGGTAGAAAAATCAGCGCGACAGAGGTTCAGGGCAGACGACGGATGGACGGGTGATGCGCAAAACCTTGTGAGAGAGAACCTGCTCGCGATAGCGGTATATCTGTCAAATGAATTTGAATGTGCCTCCGTCTTCGCGAGCAGGCTCGCTTCCACGGGAAAGCAAAAGCAAAAGATCGCAGCCTTCGGCAGTTCCTACAGTTGGATCGGGTGAATCGACAGAAATTCGTTGACCAGCAGGCCGCCTTCGCGAGCAGGCTCGCTCCCACGGAAAAGCAAAAGCAAAAGATCGCAGCCTTCGGCAGCTCCTACAGTTGGATCGGGTGAATCGACAGAAATTCGTTGACCAGCAGGCCGCCTTCGCGAGCAGGCTCGCTCCCACAGAAAAGCAAAATCAAAAGATCGCAGCCTTCGGCAGCTCCTACAGTTGGATCGGGTGAATCGATAGAAATTCGTTGACCAGCAGGCCGCCTTCGCGAGCAGGCTCGTTCCCACAAAAACAAAACCAAAGCAGCGCAGCTGCCCGCGGCGAAGCCGCCCCACTCAACAATGAGCGCAAGCTCGAGTGCTTTTGATCTTGATCCACCGGCGACGTCGGAAGGCTGAGCGGAGGGATTGATCCGGGT
>NZ_RAZO01000436.1:0-3068 GCF_004307535.1 Pseudomonas sp. Sample_9 | reverse complement strand
ACCTGTACCAATGGCTGCCCGGTGTCGATGGTCACCGGCGAAGAACTGCTGACCCTGACCGACGCGGTGCTCGACGGCGTGCTGCCCTTCGAGTTCACCCGCTTGTACCGCAGCAGCGCGGTCGAGATCGATATCGGCCTGGGTTTCGGCTGGAGCCATACGCTCGCCCATCGGCTGGCCTTCGACAGCGATGGCGTGGTCTGGATCGACCACGAAAACCGCCGCACCCGCTTTCCCCTGCCCAACGTCGCGCGCCCGGCGATCCACAACAGCCTGTCGCGGGCGGCGATCTTTCTTGGTGATGAGCCGGAAGAACTGATTCTGGCTCTGGCCGGGGAAACCGCGCGGTTCTATCACTTTCGCGCCGGCCGGCTGACCGCAATCAGCGATGTCTACGGTAATCGTCTGACCCTGCAACGCGATCGCTCCGACCGCATTCAGCGTCTGGACAATGGCGCCGGCCGCTCATTGCTGTTGCGTTATGACCGCACGCAACTGGTGGCGGTCGATTACCAAGTTTTTGTTCAGGGCGAATGGACCACCGAGCAGAACCTCGCCACCTACAGCTTCGATGCGCGGCAACGCCTGTTGATCGCGACCAACGCAGTCGGCGACAGCGAGCGCTACGACTACGACGATCACCACGTCATCCTCCAGCGCCAGTTGACCGGCGGCGCGAGCTTCTTCTGGGAGTGGCAGCGTGAGGGCAAAGCCGCCCGCTGCGTGAGGCACTGGGCTTCGTTCTCGCAGATGAACACCCGTTACGTCTGGAACGATGACGACGCCAGCGTGACCGTGCATTACGTCGACGGCACCGAAGAAGTCTACGTCCACGACGAGCGCGCGCGGCTGGTGCGCCAGGTTGCGGCCGATGGTGGCGAGCAGCTCAAGGCCTATGACCAGCAGGGGCGCTTGATCGCCGAGCAGGATGCATTGGGCGCGGTCACCGAATACCGCTACGACGAAGTCGGACGGCTGATCGCGCTGATTCCGCCGGACGATGCACCAACGTCCTACGAGTACCGCAACGGTTTTCTTTACAAGCGTTGTCGTGGTGATGCGGTGTGGATTTACCGGCGCAACGCTGAAGGCGCCGTCACCGAAGCGGTCGATCCCGACGGCCAGGTCACGCATTACTACTACAACCTGCGCGGGCAATTGCTGTCGCTGCGTTATCCGGACAGCAGCCGCCATCGCTGGGTGTGGAACGAGCTGGGTCAGCTCATCGAAGAAACCCTGCCCGATGGCGGCGTGCGGCGCTTTTCCTACGATGCGCTGGGCCGGCGGATTACCACCCAGGACGAATTTGGTGTCGTCAGCCGTCAGGAGTGGGACGCCGCCGGCCGACTGATCCTGACGACTTCTCCTACGGGAAGCACGCGCGCCTACAGCTATGGCGCCTACGGCCAGATCACCGCTGAGCGCGATGAACTCGGGCGCATCACCCGCTATGAATATGACGATGATCTGCACCTGGTCTCGCGGCGCATCAACCCCGACGGCACCCGCGTGCAGTACCGCTACGACCATGCGCGGTTGCTGCTGACCGAGATTGAAAACGAGTCCGGAGAAAAGTACCGACTGGATTACACGCCGACCGGATTGATCCGACAGGAAACCGGGTTTGATGGGCGGCGCACGGCGTATGCCTACGACCTCAACGGTCATCTGCTGGAAAAGACCGAGTTCGGCGAGCAGGGTTTATCGCTGGTCACCCGCTACGAGCGCGACAGGGCCGGGCGTTTGCTGGTCAAAACCCTGCCCGATGGGATCAAGGTCCGCTACGACTACGACCGCCTCGGCCGCTTGGTTGCTGTCGATGACGGCCAGAACCATCCGCTGGCCTTCGAGTACGACCGTCAGGATCGGCTGATCACCGAGCATCAGGGCTGGGGCACCTTGCGCTACGCCTATGACGCCTGCGGCCAGCTCAAGCGGATGCGCCTGCCGGACAACAGCAAGCTCGACTATCACTACGCCAAGGGCGGTGCGCTGTCGGCCATCGACCTTAATGGCACGCCGCTGACCCGGCATGTGTATCAGTCCGGTCGCGAGCAGCAACGCCAGCAAGGTCTGCTGCTCAGCGAATATTCCTACGACGATCAGGGCCGCTTGCTTGCCCATGCTGTAGGTCATCGCCACGCCTCGCTGTACCGCCGCGATTATGCCTACAGCGCCAACGGCAATCTCGAGCACATCGCCGACAGCCGCCACGGCCAGCGCACCTACGGCTACGACGCCCTCGACCGGTTGATCCGCGTACGTCACTCGCGCGACGAACTGCCCGAATCCTTCGCCCACGACCCGGCCGGCAACCTGCTGATGCAGGACCGCCCCGGCCCTGCGCAGATCAAGGGCAATCGCCTGCTGATGCAGGGCGACCGTCATTACGACTACGACGCCTTCGGCAACCTGATCCGCGAACGCCGAGGCCACGGCCAGACCCTGGTCACCGAATACCGCTACGACTGCCAGCACCGCCTGATCGGCCTGACCCGCCCCGACGGCCAGACCGCCACTTATCAATACGACGCCTTCGGCCGGCGCATCCGCAAAACCGTCGACGGCGCCATCACCGAATTTTTCTGGCAAGGCGAACACCTCGTCGCCGAAAGCAGCGCCACGCAATACCGCAGCTTCCTCTACGAACCCGGCACCTTCCGCCCACTCGCGATGCTCGACGGCAAAGGCCCGAAAAAGGCCTGCCCCTTCTACTACCAACTCGACCACCTCGGCACCCCGCAGGAACTCACCGACTACAGCGGCGAAATCGTCTGGTCCGCGCAATACGACGCCTACGGCAAAGTCGCCGCCGTCACCCTCGCTGGCGAGGATTATCTGGATCAACCGCTGCGTTTTCAGGGGCAGTATTTCGATGTTGAAAGTGGGCTGCATTACAACCGCCATCGGTATTACGACCCTAGGTTAGGGCGGTATCTGACCCCGGACCCGGTGAAGCTCGCGGGTGGGTTGAATCAGTACCAGTACGTGCCGAATCCGACGGGATGGGTGGATCCGTTGGGGTTGACGTCCAATTGCCCGCCGCCGAATAAGCCTGGGTGTGAGGT
>NZ_RAZO01000105.1:0-704 GCF_004307535.1 Pseudomonas sp. Sample_9 | reverse complement strand
GTCAGCCCGACCACCTTCCACGCGCTCGGTTATGCGCTGGTGGCCAGCGGCAGCTTGCGCGAAGTGTTCGAACGCATCGTGCGCTATCACCCGGTGGTCAGCGATGCGCTGGAACTGGAGCTGAGCCGCAGCGAAGACCGCTATCAATTCCGCCTGAAAATCCCGCCCGGCAACCCGGCGCCGGCCGTCGAAGCCATCGACGCCTTCGCGGCGATCTACGTGCGCACCTGCCGCAATCGCCTCGGCCGTGACTACGCACCGCTGGCGGTGTACTTGCGCCGCCCCGAACCGAGCGATGCCCAGCAATGGCACAAAGTCTTCCGCGCGCCGGTGCATTTTTGCGCCGCCGAAGACCGCCTGGAATTCGCCCTCAGCGACTTCGACAGCCACCTCGACGACGCCAACCCGGAACTGGCCGAACACAACGAAGCCGTACTCAAACGCACCCTCGCCCAGCTCAAACCGCTGACCTGGGAGCGCAAGGTGCGCGATGCCATTGAAGAACAACTGCCCGAAGGCGAACCGAGCGCCGAACGCATCGCCCAGGCCTTGCACCTGAGCCTGCGCAGCCTGCAACGGCATCTGGCGGATGAAGGTTGCCGCTTCGACACCCTGCTCAACGAAAGCCGCGAAAATCTCGCGCTGCTGCACCTGCGTGACCCGCAGTGCTCGTTGAGTGAAGTCAGCTATCTGCTGGGATTCGC
>NZ_RAZO01000059.1:0-3113 GCF_004307535.1 Pseudomonas sp. Sample_9 | reverse complement strand
CCCCCATGCAAACCGACACAACTCGCGAGAACCCGCAGGGCACCTTGCCGCAGGCCGCCGATTCGACTTCGGATCTGGCAGCCACCGCGCCTGGCCAGCTGCGCGTGATCAAGCGTAATGGCACTGTCGTTCCTTACACCGATGACAAGATCACCGTCGCTATCACCAAAGCGTTCCTCGCAGTTGAGGGCGGCACCGCTGCCGCCTCGTCGCGAATCCACGACACCGTTGCGCGCCTGACCGAACAGGTCACCGCGACCTTCAAGCGTCGCATGCCATCGGGCGGCACCATCCACATCGAAGAAATCCAGGACCAGGTCGAACTGGCCCTGATGCGTGCCGGCGAGCAGAAAGTCGCACGCGACTACGTGATCTACCGTGACGGCCGTTCGAAAGAGCGCGCTGCCCACGCTCCGGCCGAAGAAGCCGTCAACGCGCATCCGTCGATCCGCATCACCCGCGCCGACGGCAGCCTGGCGCCGCTGGACATGGGTCGCTTGAACACCATCGTCACCGAAGCGTGCGAAGGCCTGGAAGAAGTCGATGGCGACCTGATCCAGCGCGAAACCCTGAAGAACCTGTACGACGGCGTGGCCCTGACCGACGTCAACACCGCCCTGGTGATGACCGCCCGTACCCTGGTCGAGCGCGAGCCGAACTACTCGTTCGTCACCGCCCGCCTGCTGATGGACACCCTGCGTGCCGAAGGCCTGAACTTCCTCGAAGTCGCCGAAAGCGCCACCCATCACGAAATGGCCGACCTGTACGCCAAGGCACTGCCGGCCTACATCGCCAAAGGTATCGAGTTCGAACTGCTGAACCCTGTGCTGGCCACCTTCGACCTGGAAAAACTGGGCAAGGCGATCAACCACGAGCGCGATCAGCAATTCACCTACCTGGGCCTGCAGACCCTGTACGACCGCTACTTCATCCACAAGGATGGCGTGCGTTTCGAACTGCCGCAGATCTTCTTCATGCGCGTGGCCATGGGCCTTGCGATCGAAGAGAAGCAGAAAGAAGACCGTGCGATCGAGTTCTACAACCTGCTGTCCTCGTTCGACTACATGGCTTCGACCCCGACCCTGTTCAACGCCGGTACCCTGCGTCCACAGCTGTCGAGCTGCTACCTGACCACCGTGCCGGATGACCTGTCGGGCATCTATCACGCGATCCACGACAACGCCATGCTGTCGAAATTTGCCGGCGGCCTGGGCAACGACTGGACGCCTGTTCGTGCGCTGGGTTCGTACATCAAGGGCACCAACGGCAAGTCGCAAGGCGTTGTGCCGTTCCTCAAAGTAGTGAACGACACCGCTGTGGCCGTGAACCAGGGTGGCAAGCGCAAAGGCGCTGTGTGTGCCTACCTGGAAACCTGGCACATGGACATCGAAGAGTTCATCGAGCTGCGCAAGAACACCGGTGACGATCGTCGTCGTACCCACGACATGAACACTGCCAACTGGATCCCTGACCTGTTCATGAAGCGCGTCTTCGATGACGGCAAGTGGACCCTGTTCTCGCCATCCGAAGTACCGGACCTGCACGACCTGACCGGTAAGGCCTTCGAAGAGCGCTACGAGTACTACGAAGCGCTGACCGAGTACCCGGGCAAGGTCAAGCTGTTCAAGACCATCCAGGCCAAAGACCTGTGGCGCAAGATGCTGTCCATGCTGTTCGAAACCGGCCACCCATGGCTGACTTTCAAAGACCCGTGCAACCTGCGCAGCCCGCAGCAGCACGTCGGCGTGGTCCACAGCTCGAACCTGTGCACCGAGATCACCTTGAACACCAACAAGGACGAAATCGCCGTTTGCAACCTGGGCTCGATCAACCTGCCGAACCACATCGTCGACGGCAAGCTCGATACCGCCAAGCTGCAACGCACCGTGAACACAGCCGTGCGCATGCTCGATAACGTGATCGACATCAACTACTACTCGGTGCCGCAAGCGAAGAACTCCAACTTCCGCCACCGTCCGGTCGGTCTGGGCATCATGGGCTTCCAGGACGCTCTGTACCTGCAGCACATCGCCTACGGCTCCGACGCTGCCGTCGAGTTCGCCGACAAGTCGATGGAAGCGGTCAGCTACTACGCGATCCAGGCTTCCTGCGACCTGGCCGACGAGCGCGGCGCCTACGAGACGTTCAACGGTTCGCTGTGGTCCAAGGGCATCCTGCCACTGGATTCGCAACAGATCCTGATCGAACAGCGTGGCGAGAAGTACATCGACGTCGACCTGAAGGAAACCCTCGACTGGGCACCGGTTCGCGCCCGTGTACAGAAAGGCATCCGTAACTCGAACATCATGGCCATCGCACCGACCGCGACCATCGCCAACATCACTGGCGTTTCGCAGTCGATCGAACCGACCTACCAGAACCTGTACGTGAAATCGAACCTGTCGGGCGAATTCACCGTGATCAACCCGTACCTGGTTCGCGACCTGAAGGCTCGCGGTCTGTGGGACTCGGTCATGATCAACGACCTGAAGTACTACGACGGTTCGGTGCAGCAGATCGAGCGCATCCCGCAAGAACTCAAAGAGCTCTACGCGACCGCGTTCGAAGTGGACACCAAGTGGATCGTTGACGCCGCCAGCCGTCGTCAGAAGTGGATCGACCAGGCCCAGTCGCTGAACCTGTACATCGCTGGCGCATCGGGCAAAAAGCTCGACGTGACCTACCGCATGGCCTGGTACCGTGGTCTGAAAACCACCTACTACCTCCGTGCCCTGGCCGCGACCAGCACCGAGAAGTCGACCATCAACACCGGTAAGCTGAACGCTGTTTCCAGCGGCGGCAACCACGGCGACGACTCGGTCCTGGCCGCTCCGGCAGGTCCGGCGCCAGTGCCAAAGGCCTGCGCGATTGACGAGCCGGATTGCGAAGCTTGCCAATAAGCTGAGCTGAGATCAGGCGTTGCGAGACGCCTGATATCTCAAGGCAAAAGAAAACCCCCGTCAGACTTCTGGTTTGTTGGGGGTTTTGTTTTTTGAAGGGCCTTGGCGGCCTTTGGGCCGACCGGGCTCTTGAGGTTTTGGGTGTATATCCGTTGCTGCGGGTGTTGCCGCTGGCGGTTTCGCTCTTACAGCGAGTCACCTTTTTCAGACGCC
>NZ_RAZO01000333.1:0-705 GCF_004307535.1 Pseudomonas sp. Sample_9 | reverse complement strand
AAGCGGAAAATTTTGCTTTGAAATATCGAGAAATACGATCAAGAGTCTGCGAGCGGGGTGTTAAGGAAGGATTAAAGGCGAATTCGCTGTGAGGTGCTTGTACAAATGACTGATGCCGCGTTTCAACGACAAAGGCACAGGACTGCGAAGCCGATAACCCTGTACCGCTGATGCGGCTTTTGAACCTGTTCGAATGATGTCTCCATTCTCATTACAGACAGGTGCAAAAACATGGCTCTGCGATATACGCCCTTTCAAGCAAGCGGTTCTTCTGTACTGCCGCCCAATCAAACGATGTCTCCCGGCCAATTCCTGCAATCCGAGAACGGTCGATTTCGTCTGATGCTGCAAAGCGATGGAAATCTGGTCCTCAAAGACGGTGAGGGGGTTATCTGGATCGCCGACGCCAATCAACCTTACAGCGCAACTTTGCACCCGAAGAAGATGCGCGAGCCGCTGCAGTTCGTGATCAGCAACAGCGGCTTTCTGTATGACCCTTCCAGGCGACGATTATGGATCGCGGAAAGCACGCACAGCGCCGACAAGGCGCTTTGGTACAACACATACATGACTGTGCAGGACGATGGAAACCTGGTGATTTACGACCAGCGCACGGGCAATCTGCGCTGGGCGCGTTTCGGTTTCATTCCCGGGCGCCTGCGCAAACCCAAGCAAAAGTGGCTGAGGAAACTGCCGAACGGGACA
>NZ_RAZO01000138.1:0-705 GCF_004307535.1 Pseudomonas sp. Sample_9 | reverse complement strand
GGAAAAGCAAAAGCAAGATCAAAAGATCGCAGCCTTCGGCAGCTCCTACAGTTGGATCGCGTGAATTCGATGGAAATGGGTTGACCAGCAGGTCGCCTTGGCGAGCAGGCTCACTCGGAAAAGCAAAAGCAAGATCAAAAGATCGCAGCCTTCGGCAGCTCCTACAGTTGGGTTGCGTGAATTCGATAGGAATTGGTTGACCTTGAGATCGCTATCGCGAGCAGGCTCGCTCCCACAGAAAAGCAAAGCAGCGAAGCTGCCCGTGGCGCAGCCGCACCACTCAACAATGAGCGTTAGCTCGAGTGCTTTTGATCTTGATCCACCGGCGACGTCGGAAGGCTGAGCGGAGGGATTGATCCGGGCGTGGGAGCGCAGCGACCGTCTGGCGCAGCCAGACACAGCGGAAGGAGGTGCAGCGAAGCAAACCGGAGCCGCTGCGCCCGGATCAGTCCCGCAGCGAAGGAACCCGAGCTTGCGAGGGCCGAACGTAGGAGCAAGCGTTTTTTTGCTTACTTTTTTTAGGCGTTTGTAAAAAAAGTGAGTCGCCGTAAGGGCGAAACCGCCAGCCGCCATCACCGCAGCAACGGATATGCCCCTAATCAGCCAAACAAAGCCTTTACTCAGGCAACTCAACCAACCCATCAACATCAGTCATCGCCCGCTCGAGCAAATCCGCCGGCAAGCTCTTGCTCGCCCGCGCACCGA
>NZ_RAZO01000386.1:19764-36627 GCF_004307535.1 Pseudomonas sp. Sample_9 | reverse complement strand
CCTGAATCAAGTGCGAGGTCATTTCGAAGCTCGGCCCGATCCGCATGCTGCGATGTGGCAGTTGGTGATGGCTGAACCATTCCGCCCACGCCTGGGCATTGCTGCTGACGTTGAGCAACAACTGCCCGGCAATGTGTCGCTCGGCCTCCTCGTGTTCCGTTGCCGACAACTGCGCGCTGGCAATCGCCACCAATTCTTCGGTGTGCAGGGGCAGGGCGGTCAGGCCTGGCCACTCACCGCCGCCGACGCAGATGGCCGCGTCGATTTCGCTGGTGTCGAAATCGATGGTTTCGATCCGCGAGTGTAGGTGCACGGTCATGCCCGGGTGCGCCGTGTAGAAATCCTTCAACCGTGGCAGCAGCCATTTCGAACCGAAGGTTGGCAGCGTCGCCAGGCGCAGGCTATGGATGCCCGAACCAAACGCCATCGCCTGCAAGGTTGCGCTGCGGATCTGCCCGAGGGCTTCGCTGAGCTCGCGCTGATACATGCGCCCGACATCCGTCAGCACCACGTGCCGGCCTTCGCGGCTGAACAAGCGCATGCCGAGCATCTTCTCGAGAATCTGTACTTGGCGGCTGACCGCGCTCTGCGTCAGTGACAATTCATGGGCGGCGCGGGTGTAGCTCTCATGGCGAGCGGCGGCCTCGAAAGCCAGCAGCAGCGACATGGACGGTGTGAGGGTGCGCGGGTTCATTCGTAAAACTCATCGATAGCGGGTCGAAATTACGCTTGTTCCATGGCTGGCCAGCAATGAACATGGGCGCAATCAGATGGCGGAGCCTGACGCAATCATTCCTTGCGCACAACTGTTCACCGCCACACAGCCCGATTTGACCGAGATGACCCGACCGATGATTGCCCAGCTGTCGCCTGCCAGAGCCCTGACCGGCGATTACCAACAATTCCTCGCCGCCCTGAAAGACAGCGGCTTTCGCGGGGAAATCAGCGCCGATTACGCCAGCCGCGTGGTGCTCGCGACCGACAACTCGATCTATCAGCGCTTGCCGCAAGCGGCGGTGTTTCCGCTGGATGCCGAAGACGTTGCACGGGTGGCGCGGCTGATTGCCGAACCGGCGTACAAAAAAGTGGTGATCACCCCGCGTGGCGGTGGCACCGGCACCAACGGCCAATCGCTGACGGACGGCATCGTCGTCGACCTGTCGCGGCACATGAACCGCATTCTGGAAATCAACGTTGAACAACGCTGGGTGCGCGTACAGGCCGGGGTGGTCAAGGATCAGCTCAACGCCGCGTTGAAATCCGCCGGGCTGTTTTTTGCTCCGGAACTGTCGACCTCGAACCGCGCCACGGTCGGCGGCATGATCAACACCGACGCCAGCGGCCAGGGCAGTTGCACCTACGGCAAGACCCGCGACCATGTGCTGGAGCTTGAGATGATCCTGCGCGGCGGCGAGTGTCTGCACGGCCTGCCGCTGGCCGAGGATGAGCTTGCAGCGCAGTGCGCCCGCGATGATCGCGTCGGCGAAGTCTATCGTTGTGCGCGGCAGATTATTGATGAACAGGGCGAGCTGATCAAGGCACGCTTTCCCGATCTCAACCGCTGCCTGACCGGTTATGACCTGGCGCATCTGCGCGAGGCCGATCAGCGCTTCAACCTCAACAGCGTGCTCTGTGGCGCTGAAGGCTCGCTGGGCTTTGTGGTCGAAGCGCGACTCAACGTGCTGCCGATTCCCAAGCACACCATGCTGGTCAACATCCGCTACGCCGGGTTCATGGATGCCTTGCGCGATGCGCGGGCGTTGATGGCGCTCAAGCCGTTGTCGATTGAAACCGTCGATTCGAAAGTCTTGCTGCTGGCGATGCAGGACATCGTCTGGCACGGCGTTGCCGAATATTTTCCGGAAAACGCTGAGCGACCGACTCTGGGCATCAATCTGGTCGAGTTCTGCGGTGACGATCCCGAAGACCTGCAGCGCCGCGTCGAAGCGTTCCTCGAACATCTGCAAAACGACCGCACCGTGGAGCGCCTGGGCCATACGCTGGCGGTTGGTCAGGCAGCGGTGAACAAGGTCTATGGCATGCGCAAACGGGCGGTGGGCCTGCTCGGCAATGTCGCCGGCGAAGCCCGCCCGCAGCCGTTCGTTGAAGACACCGCGGTGCCGCCGCAGCACTTGGCCGAATACATCGCCGAGCTGCGCGACCTGCTCGACAGCCACGGTTTGCAGTACGGCATGTTCGGCCATGTCGACGCCGGCGTACTGCACGTGCGGCCGATCCTCGACATGAAAGACCCGCAGCAAGCGGCGCTGGTTCGTCCGGTGTCCGATGGCGTCGCCGCGTTGACCCAGCGCTACGGCGGCCTGCTCTGGGGCGAGCATGGCAAGGGCCTGCGTTCGGAGTTCGCGCCGGCATTCTTCGGCGAATTGTACCCGGCGCTGCAAGCCTTGAAAGCGGCGTTCGACCCGTTCAACCAGTTCAATCCGGGCAAAATCGCCACGCCGGCCAACAGCGGTGCAGCGCTACTGAAAATTGACGAAGTGACCCTGCGCGGCGAGCTGGATCGGCAGATCGACGAGAACGTCTGGCAAAGCTACGGCGCCGCCATGCACTGCAATGGCAACGGCGCCTGCTACAACTTCGATCCCGATGACGCCATGTGCCCGTCGTGGAAAGCCACCCGCGAACGCGCGCAGTCGCCCAAGGGCCGCGCTTCGCTGATTCGCGAATGGCTACGGTTGCAGGGCGAGGCGGGCGTCGATGTGCTCTCGGATGCGATTCGCAAACCGGCGTTTTTCCGCTCGCTGTGGCAGCGCTGGCGCAACAGTCGCGATCCGTCGGCGGACTTCTCCCACGAAGTGTATGACGCCATGGCCGGTTGTCTGGCCTGTAAATCCTGCGCGGGGCAGTGCCCGGTGAAGGTCAACGTGCCGGAATTCCGCTCGCGCTTTCTTGAGCTGTATCACAGCCGTTATCTGCGTCCGGCACGGGATTACCTTATTGCTTCGCTGGAATACACCATTCCGTACATGGCGCTGATTCCGGGGCTGTACAACGGTGTCATGGGCGCGGACTTTGTGCGCAGCGCGTTGGCGCGTATTGGTGGCATGGTCGATGTGCCGTTGCTCAGCCGTTTCGATTTCCACGCAGCGATGCGCCGTTGGCAGGTGCAGCCAGCAACGGTTGCAACGCTGTCGGCACTGACCCCGGAGCAACGCGAACGCAGCGTGGTCATCGTGCAGGACGCCTTCACCCGCTACTTCGAAGCGCCGTTGTTGGCGGATCTGGTCGAGCTGATTTCGCGTCTGGGTTATCAGGTCTATCTCGCGCCGTTCAGCGCCAACGGCAAACCGCTGCATGTGCAGGGCTTTCTCTCGGCGTTCAATCGGGCGGCGTTGCGCAACGCTGGGCAATTGCAGGCACTGGCGCAGACCGGCGTGCCCTTGCTGGGGCTGGATCCGGCGATGACTCTGGTCTATCGCCAGGAATACCTGAAAGTGCCGGGCTTGAATGAATGTCCTGAAGTGGCGCTGGTGCAGGAATGGTTACTCAAGGTCATGCCGGAGCAGGCGCCTGAGGCTCAGCCCAAAGCGTTCCGTCTGCTCGCCCATTGCACGGAGAAAACCAACGCGCCGGCCGCGACCCGCCAGTGGGAACAGGTCTTCGAACGTGCCGGTCTGAAGCTGGCCACGCAGGCTACCGGTTGCTGCGGCATGTCCGGTACTTACGGCCACGAAGCACGCAATCGCCAGACCTCGGCAATCATTTACGAGCAATCGTGGGCGCGTCAGGTGCAGGCTCCGGCGGAGCAGGGCGAGGCGTTGGCGACCGGCTACTCCTGCCGCAGCCAGGTCAAGCGCCAGTCGGATCAGGCGCTGCGCCATCCGTTGCAGGTGTTGCTGGAGACGCTGCGTCGCTGAGCGTGTCGCCGGTGTCCTGGTCCCAGATCAGGCGCGGGTCGAAACTCATCGCCGCGAGCATGGTGAACACCACGACCAGGCCGAAGAACAGGATGCCCGGTCGTGGCTCGATATCGCCCAGCGCCTGGAACTTCACCAGCGCCGCGACCAGCGCGACCACCAGCACATCGAGCATCGACCAGTAGCCGATCAGTTCGACGAAGCGGTACAGCTTCGAACGCTCCCTGCGCGCCCAATCGCTGTTGCGCTGCACGGTGACCAGCAGCAAGGTCAGGGCGACGAACTTGACCCCCGGCACCGCGATGCTGGCGATGAAAATGATCAGGGCGATGTCCCACGCTCCGGCCTCCCAGAACTCCAGCACGCCACTCATGATCGTGCTGTCGGCGCCGTTGCCGAGCATCACCGTATTCATCACCGGCAGCAGATTGGCCGGGATATAAAACGCCAGGGCGGCGAGCATGTAAGCCCAGGTTCGCGCCAGCGAATTGGTCTTGCGCCGATGCAACGGCGCATCACAGCGCGGGCATTCGTGGGGCTCGTCGGTCATGTCACAGGCCAAACCACAGCTGTGGCACAGGCACAGGTTGAGTTCGCTGGCGGTCGGTGGACGCTTCATAAAATGTCCCAGAGTTCGCGTATGTCCCGGCCGGCAATGCGGATCATCATCAGGCTCAGCACCGCCAGGGCAAACAGGCCGATCCCGGGCAGCACATCGAGCAGGCCGGCAAGTTTGAACACCGCGACCATTGCCCCCAGCAGACACACTTCGAGCATGCTCCACGGGCGCAGGGTTTCCAGCCAGCGCATGCACAGATTGAACCCCGGTGCCCGCCTCATGCCGAGGGCGAAACTCAACACCCAGACCAGCAACACTAGCTGAAATGCCGGGGCGATGATGATCGCGATCGCTGCGACCATGGCGATAAAGGTGATCGGCCCCTGGCTCAGCGCGAGCACCGAATCCCAAAGGGTCGCACTGTTCTTCATGCCTTTGAGGCTGATGCTCATCACCGGATAGAAATTGGCGAACAGCCACAGCATCGCCGCCGTGAACGTCAGCGCCAGACGCTGCTCGATGGTCAGGCCGTTGAAGCGCTGCAGCACGCCACCGCAGCGCACGCACAGGGTTTTCTGGTGTTTGCCGAGCACGACTTTCTCGTACACGCAATCACAGTGCTCGCAGATGATCAGGTGTTCGGTGTTGACCATGGACAGCGCTCAAGGGCAGGGCGGATCTGTTCACTATAGAAGGCTGGCGCTGATGGGCAACTTCGATGCTGGATGTTTGGGTTTTGTTATTCTGATGTTATAAGGTAACGCGAAATTTGCGGGCGGCGTTGTGGCTGTCCGGTGTTATTCCTCTCGATTGCGAAAGACCCATGACCCCTGTGCTTCCCCGTTCTGCCCCATTGACGACTGGCCGGCTGCTATCCATTGATGCGCTCAGAGGCCTGGTGATCCTGTTCATGCTGCTCGATCACGTACGCGAAACCTTCCTGTTGCACCGACAGGTCTCCGATCCGATGGACATCGCCAGCACCGAGCCGGCGCTGTTTTTCAGCCGCACATTGGCGCATTTGTGTGCGCCGGTATTTGTCTTGCTGACCGGCCTGTCGGCATGGCTGTACGGTGAAAAATACGCCGGCAAAGCCGATGTCAGCGCGTTTCTGTTCAAGCGCGGATTGTTTCTGGTGGCGCTCGAATTCACTTTGGTCAACTTCGCCTGGACCTTCCAGTTGCCGCCGAGCGTGATCTACCTGCAAGTGATCTGGGCGATCGGCCTGAGCATGATCGCGCTGGCGCTGCTGGTCTGGTTGCCACGTGCGCTGCTGCTGACGCTGAGCGTGGCGATCATCGCCGGGCACAACCTGCTCGACGCGGTGCATTTTCCGGTCGAGTCGGCGCTGCATGTGCCTTGGGCGATTCTGCATGATCGAGGCTGGATCGAGATCAGCGAAACCCTGCGCCTGCGCACCTCGTACCCGCTGCTGCCGTGGATTGGTGTAATCGGCCTGGGCTATGCGCTGGGGCAGTGGTTTGCTCGCGGCATGGACGCGGCGGTGCGTCAGCGTCGTTTGCTGATTGCCGGGGTCGCTGGATTGCTGGGCTTTGTGGCGCTGCGCTTGATCAATGGCTACGGCGAAAAGCCGTGGGCGATCAGCGATTCGCTGGTGCAGACACTGATGAGCTTTTTCAATATCACCAAATACCCGCCGTCGCTGCTGTTCATCGCGCTGACTGTGAGTACGGGGCTGTTGCTGTTGCTCGTCTTTGAGCGCGTGCAGAGTCGCCGCTGGATTGGCTGGCTGACGGTGTTCGGTTCGGCGCCGATGTTTTTCTATCTGCTGCACTTGTACGTGTTGAAGGTGTTGTACCTGATTGGCGTGGCGCTGTTTGGCCTGAATCAGGGCGGCTATTTCGGCTTTTCGACGGTGACGGCGGTGTGGCTGGCGGCAGTGATTCTTGCCGTGGTGCTGTTCCCGGCAGTGCGCTGGTTCTCTGCATTGAAGGCGCGGCGCCGGGACATCAGCTGGTTGAAGTATCTGTAAATCGAAGCAGAGCATGTGGGAGTCGTGCGCCAAATCATCTGCGCAGCCGTGTCCCTGTGGGAGCGAGCCTGCTCGCGAAGAGGTGTGTCAGTCGATGCAGCAGTGACTGACAGGACGCTTTCGCGAGCAGGCTCGCTCCCACAGGTTTACAGCGCCAAGCTTATTTACGATCCAGCCATACGGTTTGCGCATTGCAGAATTCCCGTACGCCAAAGTGCGACAGCTCACGACCGAAGCCGCTCTTCTTCACGCCGCCGAAGGTCACGCGCGGGTCGCTGGCGGAGTAGCCGTTGATGAACACGCCGCCGGTGTCCAGTTCGCTGGTCAGTTGCTCGGCCAGCGCGACGTTGGCGGTGTAGATCGTGGCAGTCAGGCCGAAATCGCTGTCGTTGGCCAAGGCTACGGCATGTGCAGCATCGCGGGCGGTGATGATGGAAGCGACCGGGCCGAACAGCTCCTGCTTGAACGAGGTCATGCGGTCGGTTACATCGGCGAGCACGGTCGGTTCGTAGAAATTGCCGGCGCCCTCGGCTTTTCGGCCGCCGAGCAGCAGCGTCGCGCCTTCCTCCAACGTGTCACGCACTTGCTGATCCAGTTCATCGCGCAGATCGAACCGCGCCATTGGCCCGATGTAAGTGACAGCGTTGAGCGGATCGCCCATCTTCAACTGGCGTGTCGCTTCAACGAACTTGCGGGTGAATTCTTCGACAACACCTTGTTCGATGATCAGACGTTTGGCAGCCGCGCAGACCTGGCCGGAGTTCTGATAACGGCCGACCACCGCCGCGTGCACCGCCTCATCCAGATCCGCATCGTTGAGCACAATGAACGGATCGGAGCCGCCCAGTTCCAGCACGCATTTCTTCAATGCCGCACCGGCCTGAGCACCGATGGCCATGCCGGCGCGGACGCTGCCGGTCAGGGTCACGGCGGCGATGCGCGGATCGGCGATGGCGCTGGAAACGCCTTCCGGGGTGACGTTGATCACTTCAAACACGCCATCGGGAAAACCGGCGCGGACAAACGCATCGCGCAGCAGGTAAGCGCTGCCCATCACGTTCGGCGCATGCTTGAGCACGTAAGTGTTGCCAGCGATCAACGTCGGCACCGCGCCGCGCAGCACTTGCCAGATCGGGAAGTTCCACGGCATCACCGCCAGAATCGGCCCCAGCGGACGGTACTCGATACGCGCCTTGCCGCCTTCAACCTGGGTGGCTTCGGCGTCGAGCATGGCCGGGCCGTGTTCGGCGTACCACTCGCAGAGCTTGGCGCATTTCTCGATTTCGCCACGGGCCTGGGCGATCGGCTTGCCCATTTCCTTGGTGATCATGGTTGCCATCGCTTCTGAGGTTTCACGCAGCGCGCCGGCGAGGGCGGTCAAAAGGCGCGAACGATCCTGCAGCGGCTTGCGCTTCCACTTGCCAAAAGCGAAGGCAGCGCGAGTCAGTGCCGCATCAAGGGCAGCGGCGGATTCAAACGCGTAATGCCCGATCTGCTCGCCGGTGGCCGGGTTGATCGAGATGGCGTGGGTCTGGCTGGAAATCTGGCTCATGACGTTGTCCTGTAGGTTCGTCGGATGGGCCTAGAGTAGGGTGGCTTTAGTTTTCTGGAAACTGAATAATACAGAGCGTTTCCTTCACGATTGGAGAATGACTGTGGATCTGGTGCAACTGGAAATCTTCAAAGCCGTGGCCGAGCACGGCAGCATCAGCGCTGCGGCCACGCAGATTCATCGCGTGCCGTCGAACCTGACTACACGGATCAAGCAGCTTGAGCAGGACCTCGGCGTCGATCTGTTCATCCGCGAGAAGAGCCGTCTGCGCCTGTCGCCGGCCGGGTGGAGTTTTCTCGAATACACCCGGCGCATTCTCGATCTGGTGCAGGAAGCCCGAGCCACGGTGGCGGGTGAGGAACCCCAGGGCGCGTTCCCGTTGGGCTCGCTGGAAAGTACCGCAGCAGTGCGTATCCCCGAACTGCTGGCGGCGTACAACCAGCAGCACCCGAAGGTCGACCTCGATCTTTCAACCGGGCCATCGGGGACGATGATCGATGGTGTGCTCTCCGGGCGTCTCGCCGCCGCATTTGTCGACGGCCCGGTGCTGCATCCGGCCCTGGAAGGGGTGCCGGCGTTCGAGGAGGAAATGGTCGTCATCGCGCCGCTCAATCATTCACCGGTCGAACGTGCGGCGGACGTTAACGGCGAGAATATCTACGCCTTCCGCTCCAACTGTTCCTACCGTCACCATTTCGAAAAATGGTTCAGCACCGACGCTGCCGTACCCGGCAAGATCTTCGAAATGGAGTCCTACCACGGCATGCTCGCCTGCGTCAGCGCCGGTGCCGGCCTGGCGCTGATGCCGCGCAAAATGCTGCAAAGCATGCCCGGCAGCGCGACGGTCAGCGTCTGGCCGCTGACGGCGGACTTCCGCTATCTGACCACTTGGCTGGTGTGGCGCCGGGGCACGGTGTCGCGCAGTCTGAGCATGTTCGTGCGCTTGCTTGAAGAGCGGGGCGTGGTGCGTGAGCAAGCCTGATCGAGCGCATCTTTATGGCGTGCCGTTGCGCCCGTACAAACGATAACCGTCGCGCTGATTCAAGCGATCGTAATAGGCGCGCACCGCAGCCAGGTCACCGTGATCGAGCGGCGTTTCGAACCAGCGATTCACTGACAGCCCGATCGGAATGTCCGCCAGGGAAAACTGCTCGCCACTGACGTAAGCGCCGGTCTTCTCCAATTGGCGATCAAGGATTTGCATGTTGCGCGTCCAGTCCCGGCAACCGGCGGCCAACGCGTCGCGATCCTGATAATCCGGCGACTTGCGCACCAGCGCCATCAGCGGGTACGACCAAGAGCGATTCAGCTCCGAGGCCTGCCAATCGATCCACTGATCGACCCGCGCGCGGGCGATGGGCTCAACCGGATACAAATGCGCACCGCCGTAACGCGTCGCCAGATAACGAATGATCGTGTTGGATTCCCAGAGAGTGAAATCGCCGTCCTGGATCACCGGCACCATGGCGCAGGGATTGAGCGCGAGAAACTCCGGCGTGTTCGGCGACTTGAAACCCGAACCCCAGTCTTCGCGCTCGAACGGGATGTCCAGTTCGGCACAGGTCCACAGCACTTTGCGCACGTTGATCGATGAGGCTTTGCCGAGTATTCGCAGCATTGGATTTCCTTCTCCGAGTGGTGGACGCAGAAAAATACCATAGCGCAAAACACAAGGCCCGCATCGCGCGGGCCTTGGTTCATCAGCATCTGACTACGGCTTTTGCCGGGCGGGATTACCGGTTGAGGAACGCCAGCAAATCCTCATTCAACGCCTGCGCATGCGTCACGGCAAAACCGTGCGGCGCGCCGGCGTAGACCTTCAACTCGGCGCCTTTGATTTGCGCGGCGGCCTGCTTGCCGGTGGTTTCGAACGGCACGATCTGGTCGCCGTCGCCATGGATCACCAGGGTCGGCACATCGATCTTGGCCATGTCCGGGCGGAAGTCGGTTTCCGAGAACGCGGTCACGCAATCGACGGTGCCCTTGAGCGATGCCAGCAGCGCGATGTTCAAGGTTTGCGTGAGCACGCCGTCAGAGACTTTCTGGCCCTGATTGGTGCCGTAGAACGGCGCGTTGAAGTCGGCGATGAACTGCGCGCGATCTTTCAGCAGCCCAGCCTTGATGCCGTCGAACACCGATTTGTCGACGCCCTCGGCGAAGTCGGCCTTCTTGCCGAACAGCGGCGTCACCGCACCGAGCAATACCAGGCCGGCAACACGCTCGCTGCCGTGGCGGGCGATGTAGCGGCTGACGTCGCCGCCACCCATCGAGAAGCCGACTAGGGTCACGTCGCGCAGGTCCAAATGGTTGATCAGGCCAGCGATGTCATCAGCGAAGGTGTCGTAGTCGTAGCCGGTCCACGGCTGCTCCGAGCGACCGAAACCACGGCGGTCGAAGGCAATGGTGCGGTAGCCGCGACTGCTGAGGTATTCCATCTGGTATTCCCACATGTCGGCATCCAGCGGCCAGCCGTGGCTGAACAGCACGGGCTTGCCGCTGCCCCAGTCCTTGTAATAGATCTCGGTGCCGTCTTGGGTCTTGAAGGTGCTCATGCAAACTCCTTGTGATCGTGTGTGGACGAGAATAGATGCCGAATGGGCAACCGCCACTATCCGCGCAAAATGTGTCGGCCACTTGTACGCAAGTGCTGGTTTCACCCGTATGTACGCGCGGCAAACACCGATGAACGGCGCAAACATAAGTTTGACGTCAAAATGATGGCCATCTAATATCGCGCCACTATTTTGATGTCACTTTTTATGTCGAGGGATCGAACATGTTTTCACCCGCCTTCACGGCGCGGTTGTGCCTGGCGCTGCTCTGCCTTTCTCCGCTTGAATCTGCCTGGGCCGCGCCCACTCCTGGTGAAACCGATCTGATCCGCGAACGTCAGAACCGTTTGCTCGAAGAGCAGCAGCGGCGCCTCGAAGAACTCAAGGATCTGCCCGGCAAAGACGCCAAACCCGTACAGCCGACAACCCCCGTCGACACTCGCTGCTTCACCATCAAGGACATCGAGCTCAAGGGCGCCGACAGCCTTTCGGAGCGTGAAAAGGCGCGCCTGCTCAAGCCCTATATCGGCGAATGCCTCGGCGTGCCGCAGCTCAACGAGTTGCTCAAAGTCATCACCGACCATTACATCGAAAAAGGTCTGGTCACCAGTCGTGCGTATTTGCCGCAACAGGATCTGTCCGCCGGGCACCTGAAAGTGCTGGTGGTCGAAGGCAAGCTCGAAGGCATGAAGGGCGCAGAAAACAGCCGGCTCTCGGATCGCGAACTGGCCATGGCCTTTCCCGGCAAAAGCGGTGAACTGGTCAACCTGCGCGAGATCGAGCAGATGGTCGACCAGCTCAATCGCCTGCCGTCCAACCAGGCCAAAATGGAGCTGGCGCCGGGGCAGAATGTCGGCGGCAGCGAAGTGCGCGTCACCAATACGCCGCAGAAACCTTGGCGCACCGGCCTTTCGCGCAGCAACGACGGCCAGCGCAGCACCGGCGAGCAGCAGTGGGGCACATCGTTCGACTGGGACAGCCCGCTGGGTCTCGCCGACCAGCTGAGCCTGCGCGGCGGTCACGATGCGATGACCGATCACCAGCACACTTCCAACAACGCCATGCTCAATTACAGTCTGCCGTGGGGCTGGTGGACGTTCAGTTACACCTACAGCCAGAGCGAGTACCGCTCGCAGATCGCCGCCAACGGCTACAACTTCAAGCAGACCGGCGACAGCGAAAACCATCAGCTGCGCGCCGAGCGCGTGATCCATCGCGACGCGGTCAGCAAGACCTCCCTCAGCGCGGGACTTTCGTACCTGCGCACTAACAACTTCATCGAAGACAGCAAACTCAAACTGAGCAGCAATCGCATCAGCGAAGCGCAATTCGGCTTCAACCATGGCCGTCGTGTCGGCAGCGCATTCGTCAACTTCGACGCTGGCTTGCAGGAGGGCATCGGTGCCTTCGATGCGCAGGGCAGTCACGATCCCGGCCCCGGCGAACCGGATGCACGCTATCGCAAATACACCGCAACCCTGAGCTATTTGCAGCCGTTCAAATTGCTCGGTGAATCCTTCAGCTTCAGCAGCCTGATGACCGGCCAGCGCAGCGAAGACGTGCTGTTCAGCCCACAACGCACCAGCCTCGGCGGCTCGGCGTCGATCCGTGGCTACAAGGATCAATCGCTGTCCGGCGACAGCGGCGGCTACTGGCGCAACGACCTGCGCTGGAGCCGCCCGGTGACTGCCGAATGGCTGCAACCGGTGTTCGCCGAGTACGGCACCAGCCTCGGTTACGACCAGGGCGTAATTCGCGGCGATCGCTACAACGGCGATCAGCACGGGCGCATGTCGAGCAACTCGCTGGAGTTGTTCGCCCGTGGTCAGCATGTGGCCGCCAGCGTGACTTTCGCGCATTCCCTGGAACGACCGGACGCGCTGACCGAGCGCGAAGCGCCGATCTATTTCCGCCTGGATTTCTTCATCTAAACGCTAGTAATCGGGGCCATTCACATGGACGTTCGCCAGTTTGCCTTCCTCGCAGATCAACCGAATGCGGTCGTGAAAAACCGTGAGTTGTTTCTCGGCATGCCCAAGCGCGGACTTGCCTTCCTGCTGGCGAACGTCATGTTCTGGCAACCGGTCTGGGCGCAGGCCGACGGCATCGTCGTTGCCAACCCGAATACCACGCTGGACCGCGCCGGCAATGGTGTGCCGATCATCAACATCGCCACGCCCAACGGCAGTGGCCTGTCGCACAACCAGTTCCACGACTACAACGTCGGCGCGCAGGGCGTCATCCTCAACAACGGATCAACCCAGACCTCGAACACGCAACTGGGCGGGCACGTCATCGGCAACCCGAACCTGAAAAACAGCGGTTCGGCGCAGGCGATTCTCAACGAAGTCATCAGCGGCAACCCGAGTCAGTTGCGCGGTTACACCGAAGTAGCCGGGCAGTCGGCGCGGGTCATCGTCGCCAACCCCTACGGCATCACCTGCAATGGCTGCGGTTTCATCAACGCACCTCGGGTGACGCTGACTACCGGTAAACCAGTGCTGGAAAACGGTCGGCTGGATCGCTTTCAGGTCGATCAAGGCAGCGTGGCTATCGAAGGCGCGGGCATCAACGCAACCAATATCGACCGCTTCGAAATCATCACCCGCAGCGCCAAGATCAATGCGCAGATCCAGGCACAGAACCTGACCATCGTCGCCGGTCGCAACGACGTCAACGCCGACAGCCTCAACGCCACGGCCCGCGCCGACGACGGCAACGCCAAACCGCAACTGGCCATCGACTCCTCGGCACTCGGCGGCATGTACGCCGGGGCGATCAAACTGGTCGGCACCGAGGCCGGCGTCGGGGTGAAACTCGACGGCAAACTGATCGCCAGCGGCGGCGATATTCAGCTCGATGCGAACGGGCAACTGAGCCTGGCCGACACCTCGGCCACCGGCGCGGTCAACGTCAAAGCTGCCAGCCTCGACGCGCAAGCTCCGATTTACGCCGGCACATCGCTCAACGTACAGACCCAAGGCAACCTGACCAACCGCCAGACCTTGGCCGCCCGCGACAGCGTGATGCTCAGCGCCGGTGGGCAACTGACCAACGCCGGCGCCATTGAAGCTGGCGTCAACGCAGACGGCAGCCGTAACAACAGCGGTGATCTGAGCCTGAGCGCACAGGCCATCAACAACAGCGGCAAAGACCTCACCGCCAGCCGCAACCTGAGGGTCAACGCAACGCAGATTCTGAACAATCAAAGCGGCACGCTCAGCGCGCAAAACATCAACATCAACGGCGGCATGCTCAACAACCGTAGCGGGCAGATGCTCGGTGATCTGGGCCTGAACATCGACCTGAGCGGGGCGCTGGACAACCGTGATGGCGTTCTTGGTTCGGGGCGTTTGGTCAATCTCAAAGCCGCGAGTCTGGATAACCGCGAGGCCGGTGCGGTGGTCAGCGATGGCAGCCTGACGGCGCGCATCAGTGGCACCCTCGACAACCGCAACAAAGGTGACATCTCGGCCAAAGGCGCCCTTGATCTGCAGGCCGGCACGCTGCTCAACAGCGACGGCAAAGTCATCGGTAAAAACACGCTGGCCGTGCGCGGCGACGCGGTCGACAACCGGGGCGGTGTGATCCAGGCCGACCAGCAACTGAACCTGAATGTCGCGCAACTGGATAACCGCGAAAAGGGTGTGATCAGCGGCAAACAAGGCCTGACCTATGTGGGCAATCGTCTGGACAACAGCGGTGGTCTGCTCAGCGCAGCCGGCGCGGTCAATCTTACCGCCGCAGAGATCCAAAACGCTGCCGGGCGCATCGCCAGCCAGGGCGACTTGCTGGCAACCATCGGCCTGCTGCAGCAACAGGGTGGCGAACTGGTCGCGCAAGGCAATCTGAGCCTGAGCGGCAAGTCCCTCGATAACCGTAACGGCGGACTGGTCGGCACCACCCAAGCACTGACCCTATCGGTGGATGACGTCGACAACCGCAGCGGCGAAATCTCCAGCAGCCTGTTGATGAACGTCAGAGGACTGCGTCTGGACAACAGCAACGGCGGCAAGATTCTTTCCGGCAGCGATCTCGGGCTGAACGTCGGCAAACTGATCAACCAGAGCAAGGGCTTGATCGCCGCGACCAAAGGCGCGGCGACAATCACCGGCACCACGTTCGATAACAGCGGCGGCACGCTCAGCAGCCTCAACGGTCTGGTGATTACCCTTGATGATGCGCTGAGCAATTCTCTTGGCGTGATCAACAGCGACGGCACGCTGACCATCAATGCCGCACGCATCGACAACAGCAACGGCAGTCTCGGCAGTGGCGGCGATCTGAAGCTGACCAGCACTGGCGCGCTGCTCAATCAGGCCGGTTCGATCAATACCGACCGCGCGCTGACCGTCAACAGCGGCAGTCTGGATAACAGTCGCAAAGGTGTGATTTACGGCCAAGGCAGTAGCCGGGTCGAGACCGGCGCGTTCAACAACAGCGTTGGCGGCAAACTCACCAGCGGTGCGGCATTGACGCTTAAGGCCGGCCAAGTCAATAACGCTGCTGGCCGCATCGCCAGTCAGCAGGCGCTGGATGTTTCGCTCAGCGGGCTTGATCAGCAGGGCGGTGAACTGTTCAGCAAGACCGACCTGACGCTCGATCTGAACCACGGCCAGTTGAACAACCAGAGCGGTTTGATCAATGCACCCGGCACGCTGTTGCTGAAAAACCTCAACGGCGTAAACAACCAGGGCGGGGAAATTTCCAGTCAGCAAGCCTTCACGATTGCTGCGCATGAACTGGACAACAGCAACGGCAAACTGCTCAGCCAGCAAGGCCTGACGTTGCGCATCGCTGCGGCATTGAACAACCTCAAAGGCGTGATCTCCGGCGCCTCGCTGGACAGCCACAGCGCCAGCCTCGACAACCATGAGGGCCTGATCAGCAGTCGCGGTGAGTTGTTGCTGACGGTCGACAAGACCCTGGATAACCAGCTCGGTACGGTCATCGCTGACGGCCAACTGACCGTCAACGCTGATGAACTGGTCAACCGTGAAGGCAACATCGCCGGCAAGGCCGATGCCGGCGTGCAGGCCAAAACCGTCAACAATCAGAAGGGGCAACTGATCGCCACCGGCGTGCTCAAACTGCAGGCCGGTCAACTCGATAATCAGCAGAACGGTTTGCTCGGTTCGAGCAAGGACATGACCCTGACCGTCGCTGACCTGGACAACCGTGGCGGCGAAATCAGCAGCAGCGGCGATTTGCTGGTCACTGGCACAAAACTCGACAACAGCGACGGCGGCAAGATTTTTTCAGGCAAAGGCCTGACCCTGACTGTCGACGAAGTGCTCAACCGCAGCAAAGGGCTGATCAATGCAGGTGCCCGGTTCACCCTGCAGGGGGACTCGCTGGCCAACGACAGCGGCGAATTGCTCAGCCAGCAAGGCATGTCGCTGAACCTCACCGGCGCCGTTGACAACAGCTCGGGCAAGGTCAGCAGCGAAGGCACGCTGACGGTCGACACCGCGAAATTGACCAACGTTGGCGGTAGCCTGTCCAGCGCGGCGGATCTGAAGCTGGACAGTGACGGCAGCATCGATAACCAGGCTGGCCAGATCGTCACCGATGGCATGCTGCTGCTGACTGGCGCCAGCCTCGATAATCGCCAGAAGGGCACGCTCAGCGGTAAAGGCGCGGTCACCGTGACCACCGGCGCCTTCGATAACAGCAACGGTCGACTCAGCAGTGCCGACACCCTGAACCTCACGGCGGGTCAGGTCACCAACGGCGGCGACGGCAGTATCGGTAGTCAAAACGCGCTGACGGCTTCGGTCAGCGGCCTCGATCAGCAAGGCGGCAAGCTGTTCAGCAACACGCAACTGAGCCTGGATTTGAACCACGGTCAGTTGAACAACATCGGTGGTTTGATCAACGCCCCGGGCGCGCTGCTGCTCAAGCAGCTCAAGGGCGTCAACAACCCGGGCGGCACGATTTCCAGCGCCGAGGCGTTCACCCTGACTGCGCAAAGCCTGGACAACAGCAACGGCAAGCTCTTGAGCAATCAGGGCCTGACCCTGCGCATCGCGGCGGCACTGGACAACGTCAAAGGCATGATCGGCGCGGCGGTCATCGACGCACGCGCGGCAAGTCTGAACAACAGCGGCGGCAATCTGGTCAGCCGGGGCGACCTCGACCTGACTGTGGACGGCTTGCTGCGCAATGACGGCAAAGGCTTGATCAGCGCGGCGCAGTCGCTCGAGATCAGCAGTGCCGGGTTGAACAACCGCGACAGTGGTTTGATCAACAGCCAGGGCAACCTGACCCTGATCGCCACCGGGCTGGACTCCAGCGAAGACGGGGAGGTTTCTGCCAGCGGTGACATG
>NZ_RAZO01000386.1:0-19664 GCF_004307535.1 Pseudomonas sp. Sample_9 | reverse complement strand
CGCCACCGGGCTGGACTCCAGCGAAGACGGGGAGGTTTCTGCCAGCGGTGACATGGACTTGAAACTGACGTCCCTGACCCAGAACGGCGGACGCCTGCTGGGCGACAAAGCCGTGACCCTCGACCTTGCCAATGGTGATCTCGACAACCAGCGCGGCTTGCTAACTGCCCAAGGGCCACTGACGCTCAAACGCCTGCGTGATGTGAATAACCAGAGCGGCGAGATTTCCAGCAACCTCGGTTTCGATCTGGTCGCCCAAGCGCTCAACAACACTTCCGGCAAGATCATCAGCGGCGAAAAACTGCTGTTGCGTGGCACTGCACTGAACAACCAGAAAGGCCTGATCTCCGGCTGGCAGGGACTCACCGTCAACGCCGACAGCCTCGACAACCGCAACAGCGGAACGCTCTCCAGCAAGTTCGCCGATGTTTCGGTCGACCTCAAGGACGCGCTGCTCAACAGTAGCAGCGGTGCGCTGGTTGCTCAGGGAAGCCTGACCGTCAAAGCGGGCAGTCTCGACAACAGCAACAAGGGCAATCTCAGCAGTGGCGCAGCGCAGACCCTGACACTGGGCGGTGCGCTGAACAACAATCAGGGCCTGATCTTCAGTGGCGCGGCACTGGATGTGGTCAGCACGGCGTTCACCAATGCCGGCGGCTCAGTCAATGCCGAACAGGCTTTCACCGCAACCGCCTCGCGTCTGGACAACAGTGGCGGACAGATCGCCAGCAACACCGCGATCACTCTCAATCTGAGCGGCGAGCTGAACAACAACGCCGGCAAGCTGGCGAGCAGCGGCGCGATGTTGCTCAAGGGCGTCACCGACCTGCGCAACCAGAACGGCCAGATCGCCAGCCAGAAAACCCTCGAGGTGCGTACCGGTTCGCTGGACAACAGCAACAAGGGCACGGTCGCGGCCAACGATCAGTTGCAGATCATCGCAACGGGCGCCGTCAATAACAGCGCCGACGGTCTGATCTACAGCCAGAACGCTGGCGTAGAGCTGAGCGCCGCCAGCCTGGGCAACGGCAAAGGCTCGATCCAGAGCGAAGGCGCATTGACCCTGGACGTCGGCGCTGACTTCGACAACCAAAGCGGCAAGGTCATCGCGCAAAACGGCAAGGTCTTTGTCAAAGCTGCCAACATCGACAACCGTGGCGGCATTCTTTCCAGCATCAAAGGCGCACTGGAAGCACGCACCGTCGGCGTGCTGCGCAACGGTTTTGACCTGAACAACAATCGTCAGGGCGGCATCATCCAGGCGCAGGCTCTGACCCTGACCGCACTGGCCGGACTGAACAACAACGGCGGGCGCATTTCCGCACAGTCGGGCGACAGCAGCATTACCACCACCGCGCTGGATAACAGCAGCGGCGTGCTGTATGCGAAGGGATTGCTCGGCGTCACCGGCTCGAATCTGGAAAACGCCAGCGGCCAGATCGCCGCGAATCGCATTGACTTCGGCCTGACGGGTGCGTTGCGCAACGGCACGGGCGTCATCGAAAGCGAAACCCAACTGAGCGTAAAAGCCGCCAGCGTCGACAACCAGAACGGTCGTCTTCGTTCGCTGGGCAACACTGGCAAGACCCTGTTCCAGATCGGCGGTCTGCTCGACAACCGCAACGGCGTACTGGAAACGGCCAACACCGACATGACCCTGGCTGTCGGCAGCTTCTTCAACGGTGGCGGGCAACTCAACCACGTCGGGCGCGGCAAGTTCGACATCTCAACCGCCAATGTCATTGGCGCGGGCGGTAGCATCGTCACCGGCGGACTGCTGGAACTCAACGCCGACAGCTGGAGTAACTCCAACGTCATTCAGGCCGGTCGCCTGAACGTCAATGTCGGGCAGTTCAGCCAGACCGCGAGCGGCAAATTGCTGGCTTCGGATTCGCTGCAGATCCGTGGCGGTAACTGGAGCAACGATGGGCTGATCGCCAGTGATGGCATCCTCGATCTGCAAATCGGTGGTACCTATTCCGGCACTGGCCGCTTGACCAGTCAGCGTGGCGCTTTCGTTTCTGCCGCGCAAATGAACGTCGCGACGGGTGGCAGCTTTGCGGTGGGCGCGACGTCGACCGTCAATATCGGCGGACAGCTCACCAATGCCGGACGCATGACCTCCAGCGAAGACCTGACCATCAATGCGGGTAGCGTCGCCAACTACGGCACCCTCGGCGCAGCGCAGAACCTCATCATCAACACGCCTTCGCTGCTCAATGATCGCGGGCTGATTTTCAGTGGCAACAACATGACGCTTGGCGTCGCTACGTTGACCAACCAGCACGGTGATTTCTACGGCTTGGGCGATGTGGTAATGGGCGGCTATGGCGGCGCGGCTCGGGCGGCGGGGATATACAACATCTCCGGCTCGATGGAGAGCGGGCGCGGTTTTACGATAAATGCGGATGTGTTTGAGAACCGTACGGAAGGGCCTGCGGCGTCGGCTGAGCGCAAGTTGATTTCGGGATTGATCGCGGCCAGCTGCGGTGACTGTGTCGGGGGCACCTTCAACAACTTCCTCGCCACACGTGAGACTTATCAATTCTTCGACACGGATAGCAGCGCCTCGGCGATGTTCAACGTCGGCAAGGATTTCACCTTCCAGGGCGGCACATTCCTCAACAGCAAAAGTACGGTCGCGGCGGGCGGCAACATCAACATTATTGCCGATAGTCTGAAGAACATCGGTGCGAAGAGCGGAACCGTTGAAGTCACGCGTCAGTACAACTTCGAGATGGGCACAGGCACCACGGCGCAATTCATGGCCAACGTGATCCTGCCGTACAACCAGCGCAACAATCCTGATTTTCCGTTCGTCTATTACGTTATCGCGCCCGAGGGTTTGATCCGTAAAGCGATCGCCAAAACCGTCGGCAATGGCATCGTCATCGTTGATGCCGAGACAGGCGAGAACGTCGGCAGTCGCAAATACGGCCGGGCGATGTCCGGATACAGCGCGGGCTTTGAGACTTCAACGCCGTCGTTGTACGACCCGAATAATCTGATGGCGATACCGAGTGAGCTGGCGCCTTACCAACAAGGCGTCGCTGTCGAGAAGCCCGTAAACAGTACCGGTGCTACCGACGTCGCGAACTCTCGCAATGCAGTGATTCAGGCCGGCGGTAATGTCTCGATAACCGCCACCCAGGAAATCGCCAACAGCGTCATTCATCAGGACTACAGCGCTAACGGTGGCACCAATAAAGTCGCCAATACCAACGTCGGCAACAGCGGCACTGTTGTCGTGCGCATCAACAGTCAGTTGCCGCCGGATCTTGCCCAGCAACAGGTCAATCCGCTGAGCCTGCCTGGCTTCTCCCTGCCGACGGGTGAGAACGGTCTGTTCCGCCTGAGCGGGCAGGGCTCCAGCAGCACCGCAGCCAGCAATACTGGGCCAGCACCAACGTGGACGGTCGGTAATGTTGCGGTAAATGCCCAGGACCATCTGGTCGCAGCGACCAGTGGCGGGCCGCGCAATCTGTTCATCGATGCCCCGGCAGCGGTATCTGACAGCGCGCGCGCCGTTGACACTTTTCACCGCAACCCAAGCATGGTTCAGGCCGTCGCCAGTACGGTCGATGTCAAGGTGCCCGAGGGCAGCGCCGGATCGGGCATGCCGAGTCGCGGCAACGACATGAAGGAGTCGATCGACACCCGTCCGGTCACTCGTGTCACCGGCCTGCCAGACACCACGGCACCGTCCAATCCGCACAAATACCTGATCGAAACCAACCCGGTACTCACCGAGCTCAAGTCGTTCATGAGCTCCGATTACCTGTTGGAAAAACTCGGTTTCGATCCAGACCAAAGCGCCAAGCGGCTGGGCGATGGGCTCTACGAACAACGCCTGATCCAGCAAGCCGTCACCGCGCGCACCGGCCAGGCTTTCCTCGACGGCCAGACCTCCAACGAGGGCATGTTCAAGTACCTGATGAACAACGCCATCGCCAGCAAAGACGCGCTCAACCTGTCCGTTGGCGTCGGCCTCACGTCACAGCAAGTCGCCGCACTGACCCACGACATCGTCTGGCTCGAAGAGCATGAAGTGAACGGCGAGAAAGTGCTGGTGCCAGTGGTTTATCTGGCGCAAGCCAACGGCCGTCTTGGCCCGACTGGCGCGCTGATTGCCGGTAATGATGTGACGCTGATTGCCGGGGAGAATCTCGATAACGTTGGTACGTTGAAGGCGACGAATAATCTGTCCGCAACAGCCGGCAAAGACTTGGTCAACAGCGGCTCGATCGAGGCGGGCAATCGTCTGGATCTGCTGGCAACCAACAACATCGTCAACAAGGCGGGCGGGATTATCGCCGGCAAGGACGTCAGCCTGACCACGCGCACCGGCGACGTGATCAATGAACGGACCATCACCTCGGTGGACGACAAATACGGCTCCGTCACCCAGCATACGGATTACGCCGATAACGCCGCACGGATCGAGGCTGCCAACGACCTGACCATCAAAGCAGCCAAGGACATCAACGTCATCGGTGGTGTTTTGAAAAGCGGTCAGGACATGGCATTGAGTGCCGGTCGCGACGTTAACGTGGCGGCGGTGCAGATCGACAACAGCGCATCGCTTGGCTGGAGAGGAGCCGTCAGCAGCGTCACGCAACTGGGCGCCGATATTGATGCGGGGCGTGATTTCAAGGCTGACGCCAAGCGTGACATCAGTGTGATTGCCAGTGCGATTGACGCCAAGCGTGATGTTTCGATGTCGGCGACTGAGAATCTGGTGATCAGTTCGGCGGCGGATGAAGAGCACTCGCGTTCTGCCAACAAGAAGATGTCACGGCAGGATGATGAGGTGAGGCAGGTTTCTGCAACGGTGACTGCAGGTAGCACCGTAATGCTCAATTCCGGTAAGGACTTGGATCTGATTGCCAGTCGGGTCAGCGCCGGAAACGAAGCCTATTTGACAGCGGGTGCAAATCTGACGCTTCAGTCAGCGGAAGACAGCGACTACAGCTTCTACACCAAGACCAAAAAAAGTTCTTCGGGTAAGAAAAGTCGGCTTGATGAGACGGCTAGCACCACAAATATCGCCAGCTCCATAACTGCGGGCGGTAACATCAGCCTAGTCGCTAATGAAGATCTTCTTATCAAAGGTAGCGAAGTCGCTTCTGCTGAGGGAGGAGTAAAGCTGGTCGCAGGCAATGATGTTGAAATCGTTGCTGTCACGGATTCGCAAACAGTTCGCCACGAGAGCAGTTCGAGTAAAAAAAGCCTGGGTGGCCTGAAATCCAGCAAGGTGAAGGACCGAGTATCCGAGACGCAAACCACTGCGGTCGGCAGCATGATCTCAGGTAATACCGTGGACGTTGTATCTGGCCGCGACGTCATGATTACCGGTTCGGCTTTGGTAAGCACAGAGGATTTAACTGTGCAGGCTGGTCGCGATCTGACCATCAAAGCGGCGGAGAACACGTTTACTCGAAACGAGTATCACAAGGAGAAAAGTCGCGATCTTAGTGGGGTGCTGACGGCAAACAATCTGGGTGTCGATGACATTACCGGTAATCAACATCTGTCTGTTGGTAGCCAAAGTCACAACGGCCAGTATTCCCAGATAACGTTGACCGGCAGCACAATCGGATCCAGCGCAGGCAATGTGAAGCTTTCAAGTGGTCGTGAGCTAAGCGTTATCGCCAGTGATCTGGTCAGTACCAAGGATATGACCCTTATTGGATCAAAGGTAACCATTGCTGCGGGCATGGAAAGCTCAAGTCAAAGTAGTGCCGACAAATCCAGTAACTTAGGAGTGGGGCGCGTCATCGGAGGCATGATCGTTGATACGGTCAATACAATCCACAATTCGGTAGAGGCGGCCAGGAACGCCGATGATCCGCGACTTCAAGCGGTCAAATACGCGCAAGCCGCCATGGCGCTAAATGATCTTGGCGGCGCTGCGGGAGATGCCGAAGGTGCGGGCTCTGATTATGGCAAGAAACAAGGTTCCGCCAGCAATGGTTCGTTGATAAAGATCGGCACTGAACTGGCAAACACCCATAGCAAGAGCATCAGCGAGTACACCAGTCAGACAGCGAAACAAAGCACGATCAATGCTGGCCAGAGCCTGTTGATCATCGCTGATGGCGGGGCGCCGGGAACGGCCGGTGACATCCATATCGTCGGCAGTAGCTTGAAAGCCGCTGACACTGCGTTGATTGCGAAGAACACGATCGTTCTGGAAAGTGCGCAGAACACCGCCGACTGGACTAACGACGGCAGCAATAATAAAACCGCCATCGGCGCCAGCTTTAACCTGGGCGAACAGAATGGCTTTACCCTTGACCTCGGAGCGTCTGTTGCCAAAAACAAAGGCACCGGCAGCTCTGTAACTCAAGTCAACACGACCGTCGACACGGGCTCTCTCTCCCTGCAGAGCGGCAACGACACTACGCTGGCGGGCGCGCAAGTTCGAGCTGACACCATCAAGGCTCTGATAAACGGCAATCTGACCATCACATCTCGTCAGGACACGGAGACTCAGACCAGCAAACAAGGCAGTGCAGGCTTCGGTGCCAGCATTTGCATACCTCCATTTTGCTACGGAGCACCAGTCACCGGTTCTGCGAGCCTTTCCGCGGGCAACATGAACAGTGACTACAAAGCGGTGACGGATCAGAGCGGGTTATTCGCTGGCAAGGGTGGCTACGACATTACTGTTGGCCAAAACACCACCTTGCAGGGTGCTGTCATTGCCAGTGACGCAACGCCAGACAAAAACCTGCTCAGCACCGATCGGCTGTTCGTTAGCGACATAAAAAATACAAGTGATATCAGTGCTCAATCTGCCGGCATCTCAGTGTCATATGGCGGAAAATCCGGCACGAGCATCGGAGGCAGTGTTCCGCTGGCGCTTGAAGACTCGGATCAGAGCAAGACCCGCAGTGCCGTCAGCGAAGGCACCATCATCGTGCGCAACGCTGCAGGCGTGAATGATCTGGTGGGTCTGAATCGTGATACGGCGCATGCGAATGAGGCCCTGGACAAACCTGATCAACAAGCCATTCAAGAGCGGATTGATCTGATCCAGAGCACGGTCTCGCTGTCGAGAAACATCATCGGCAAAGTGGCCAACGCCCAGCAGCAAGCGGCTGCTGACAAAATGAAGTCAGCCACCACCGACGAAGAGCGCAAGGCTGCGTTCGATGAGTACACGAGTTGGGCGGTGGGCGGTGACAAACGCATCATGGCGGATGTCGCGGCAGGTTTGATTGCTGTGGGCCTGGGAGCCGTGGGCGGTACGACTGCTATCGGGGTCGTTGCTAACACAACTGCTAATGACGCCTTCAAGAAAATCGGTGATTACGCTGACAAGCAAGAACACGACGCGACCGATAGCGTGACTCGCGCGGCATGGGCCGAGGGTGGGGCTGCACGTGTCATGCTGCATTCGTTGGTCGGCGCGGTGATGGGGTTGTCGGGGAGTAGCCTTGCCGCCGGCGCACTGGGTGCTGGTGTCTCCGCTGCGCTGATGCCAATGATTGCCAAGCTACTGAAAGACAGTGGGTTGAGCAAAGAGCAACAGGATGCGTTGGGCACTCTGATTGCTTCCGGGCTTGGCGCAGCAGCAGGATCTAGTGGTGGAGCTGCCGGGGCAACAACCGCAGCCAACAGCGCGTCTGGCGTAGAGACGTTCAACCGCCAGTTGCATAGGCAACAGGAGGTTCCTCTGCTTAAGAAACAAGCCGAAGAGTTGGCTGCGCGGGGGCCGTCTCGTTCGGGCGCGCGTTGGGAAGATTTGCTGCTGCTTGCGGCCGGTGCTGAAGTCGATGCTGTGGGTCTGGCGCATCTCAAGAGCGTGATGAGCAAGGCTGTCGGGAATGATCCGGAGTCTAGAAATTTCGCCGAAGATATGGGTGACGCTTATGTCGCTATCAATCAGTTAGCCGATCAGAAGATCCCGCTTACCTGGAGTGACGGACGACCGATTATTGCAAACGGTGCACCGGTGTTTGCGTTTAACGCGACAGACGAGCAGTTCAACGATTCAACCCTGTTTAACGCCGAAGGTACTTATGGCCCCGGAGCGGTTTATCAGCACTGGAAGCAGTTTGGCAAAGACCAGACAACTCGTTATGAAAACGAGTTAGTCAACCTTTCGACTTACGTTTCTGATGTATCTGACGCCGCAGATCGATTGGGATCGATAGCAGGTAAAGGGATATTGTCAGTCAGCGCCATTGACGACGTTCTTCTCTCGATGACCGGGGTCCGAGGTGGTAAGGCTGTTGTCGATGCAGTGTTGGAGGTGCTGGCGAAGTCGCAGTCAGCGAAAAAGCTGGCAACACTTCGTACAACCTATGCGGCGGAAATCGATAGTGTCAGCACGTTCAAGACGTCGGGTATAGATCGAGCAACAGCTGACCACTACTTGGAAACCGCCGAAGGACGAGAGCTCCTAAGTCAACTCATTGCCGCTGATCCATCTGCCGATTTGAGTAACATAGTCATGCGAGCCGTTGGGCAGTTAACTTCCGGATCAGGTGCGCCAAAGATGTTAATTACAAATTCGCCTCTCGTTAAAATCGTCCCTAAAGGCGACGGTGTTTCTCCCTATTCTCCATTTTTCACAACGGAAGCCGACCTGAAAGCAGCCTCAAAATCTGGATATAGCCTCGCTGATTATTTCGGCTTACCGATAAAAAGTGATTCCCCGGTCTATGATGTCTATAAGATCTCCCCGAGCGTGCCATCGCCGGTCTTCGTCAGTAAAGTAGCGCCGACCACTGAATTGGGAGGGTTGATGACCAGGCCAGGTGGCGCTACACAATATATCGTGCCGAATCGCGGGCCATGGTCGGCTCCGGAACTGGTTGGAACAATTAGAAATTGAGGTTGGATATGGACCAGATTATGTTGAGGGAAAGCGCGGAGTATCTGGAGGAAGTCATCTCTAAATATGCATCTGATGCGAAAGTTAGTTGTTTGCATAAAGCATTGTCGACTTTGATAGCAGATGCTCGTGCGGGGGCAATTGTAATGCCCGTTCAATGGAACGACATTCCAGGCACCTACGCCTTTATTGAAGGAGGGCTACAACAATACCGCGACCTTGAAACAGCGTACGCCAAGTTTAAAATCGAGATTACTGGCGGCGAGAGTCCTCTTATGAAAAGCCTACGTTTAAATCAGCGGATGAGAGGTGAGGAGTGAGAGGTAACTGCAAAGTAATCCTTTTGCAATTAATGCTGGCTCTCCCACTGCTGGGCTGCCATGCAAACGTCAGAGACTCTTCCCCCAGCGTTTAAAAGGATGGTGTCCAACTTCAGCAAAGAACGGCAACGCCAGATGCACAACACGTCAAAGTCATCATGAAATCGACAGGCTACACATACCCTGTCGAGTTCTCGGTTCGCCGGGCTTCAGATCCCTATCAACGAATGGAAGTGCTGGGTACTGTGGTGGATTCCGGACGGAGCAAGGTATTCGGCTGGATCGCCAAACTCAGCGAAGCGGCCAATAGCGCCACGTTCAAGCACTTCCCTCAGCTGGAAATGCAAGCCAATGCCGACGAACCCTTCGAGGTGTCGGGGCGTTCCAACGGCATGGGCACCTGCGATACTTATAGCCGCGGGCCGCTGAACAGTACTTTTACGCCGGAGCGAAGCAAGGTCTACCTGGTGGAGTTTCAGTTTGTTGGGCGGGGTTGCGAGCAGCGTGTTTACGATGTCACCCAGCCGGGCCAGCGCATTCCCGTGATCTCTAAAAACTAAAGCCCCGGACAAGTCCGGGGCCTTTTAGTGGGTCAGAGACCGTCCGACGAGTAATCAGCGAAACGCCGGCACCACATGCTTGATAAACAACTCCAGCGACTTCTTCTTCTCTTCATGCGGCAAGCTGTTGTCACACCAGAAACTGAACTCATCCACCCCCAGTTCCTGGTAGTACTTGATGCGCGGAATGATCTCTTCCGGCGTACCAATCATCGCCGTCTTGTGCAGGCTCTCCAGTTCAAACTCCGGACGTCCGGCAAACTTCTCTTCCGGACTCGGCGCAAGGAAGCCGTTGACTGGTGTTTGCTTGTTGCCAAACCACGCATCGAACGTGCGATAGAAACGTGAGATGGCTTTGGCGCCGACTTTCCAGCCGTCCGGGTCATCAGCGGTGTGCACGTGGGTGTGGCGCAGCACCATCAATTGTGGGCGCGGTACGTCTGGGTTGTTGTCCAGTGCGGTCTGGAATTTGTTCTTCAGGTCGAGGACTTCTTCGTCGCCTTTCATCAATGGCGTGACCATCACGTTGCAGCCGTTGGCGACGGCGAAGTTGTGCGAGTCGGGGTCGCGGGCGGCGATCCACATGGGTGGGTTGGGCTTCTGGATCGGCTTCGGCACGCTGGTGGAGGTAGGGAATTTCCAGATGTCACCGTCGTGGGCGTAGTCGCCTTGCCACAGGGCACGGACCACCGGGACCATTTCGCGCAGGGCCTGGCCGCCGCTGGAGGCGGGCATGCCGCCGGCCATGCGGTCGAATTCAACTTGATAGGCGCCGCGCGCTAGACCGACTTCCATGCGGCCGTTGCTGATCACGTCGAGCAGGGCGCATTCGCCGGCGACGCGTAGCGGGTGCCAGAACGGCGCGATGATGGTGCCGGCGCCGAGGTGGATGGTCGTGGTTTTCGCTGCGAGGTAGGCCAGCAGCGGCATCGGGCTTGGGGAGATGGTGTATTCCATGGCGTGGTGTTCGCCGATCCACACGGTGCTGAAACCGCCGGCCTCGGCCATCAGGGTCAGTTCGGTCAGGTCTTCGAACAGTTGGCGGTGGCTGACGCTTTCGTCCCAGCGTTCCATGTGTACGAACAGGGAAAATTTCATGACGCTACCTCGAGTCTTTTGTAATTGGCCGGTCGTATGCGGGCCTGTCGAACTGACGTGAGCGCTGTGCGCTCGCGAGTCTTCTCACCATTCAGGCACGCCTTCGAGGACGGCTGTTCGGTTGATTGAATATTGGTATACCATAATACGGAATATCCGCAAAATATTTCTGACCGACACTTCGAACAAGGAAGGCGCAAGCAATGAACATAAAACAAAAACTGACTCTGGCGTTTGCGGTAATCGCCAGCCTGCCGGTGTTGCTGGTGGCAGCGCTGATCATCCTCAATGTCCGCGAGGGCGCGCGCGACACCTTTACTGACAGCACCGGGCGCGAAGTGCGTCAGGTGGAAAACGCGATGCAGCTGTTTTTCGAGGGCATCAGCCAGAACGTTGCTTACCTGGCCGAGCATCCGCAACTGCAGAGCATCGACACCAGCCTCAAACGCTACCTGAGCAGTGACGCCGCGCAAGTGCCGATGGGGCCGCAGGATCAACAGCTGTTCAAGCTGTTCGACGGTCTGGCCAAGGCGCACCCGGCCTATACCTATCTGTCCGTCGGCAC
This sequence comes from Pseudomonas sp. Sample_9, assembly GCF_004307535.1. Lineage (NCBI taxonomy): Bacteria > Pseudomonadati > Pseudomonadota > Gammaproteobacteria > Pseudomonadales > Pseudomonadaceae > Pseudomonas > Pseudomonas sp. Sample_9. The sequence goes on along the minus strand of NZ_RAZO01000386.1, from coordinate 8,276 downwards.
CGAGCAGGGCGGTTATCTGTTCTGGCCGGGCGATGCGAAGTTGGCGAACTACGATCCGCGCACCCGGCCCTGGTACAAAACCGCGATGGCCAATCCCGGCAAAACCCTGCGCACCGAGGCCTATTACTGGGCGGCGGATGACGTGGTGCTGGTGAGCACCGTGCGAAGCTTCAATAACCAGTTGGGTAGCAATGCCGGCGTGGTCAACATCGATGTGTCGCTCAAGCAGTTGACCGACCTGGTCAAGCAGATTCGCCTCGGCGAGAGCGGTTATCTGATGCTGATGGAAGCCAACAACACCGTGCTGGTCGACCCGAGCGATCCGGCGCACAACTTCAAGAAACTCAGCGATCTCGGCGAGGGTTATCAGCAACTGGCCGAGGCGGGCAAAGGGCTGGTCGAGGTGCAACTGGCCGGCGAGGATTACATGGCGCTGGTCTGGCCCTCGCAGGCGTTGGGCTGGCGGTTTGTCGGCTTGGTGAAAGCCAGTGAAGTGATGGCGGGGGCAACCCGTTTGACTTGGCTGATTGGCGCTATCGCTGTGGTTTGCGCTCTGCTGTTCGCGACGGCTGGCGCGTGGTTCGCGGGTTTGATGGTCAAGCCGATTCGTGGTGTCGCCAGTGGTCTCGAAGGTATTGCTCAAGGCGAGGGCGATCTGACTGCGCGACTGGAAGTACGCGGGCAGGATGAAACCGCGCAACTGGCCGGCTGGTTCAACCAGTTTCTTGAAGCGATTCGTACGTTGATTCAGCGCATCGGCCAGGCAGCGGGGCAGATTCACAGCAGCTCTGGCAGCGCCACCGAAGTCTCGGCGGAAATGGCCGACGTCGCTTCGCGTCAGCGTGAGGCGGTGGACATGGTGTCGACGGCGTTTCACGAAATGGTCGCCACTTCCAACGAGGTTGCGCGCTCGTGCAGTCAGGCGGCCGACTCGGCAGACAACGGTCAGCGTCAGGCTCACACCGGGCAGCAGCAGATCGACGCGGCGGTGAGTAACGTCGGGCGCTTGAGTCAGGAGATCGGCCACAGCGCCGAGTCGATGCAGCAACTGGAGCAGGACAGCAACGACATCCAGTCGATCCTCGGCACCATCCGCTCGATTGCCGAGCAGACCAATCTGCTCGCGCTCAACGCCGCCATTGAGGCCGCGCGCGCCGGTGAACAGGGCAGGGGCTTTGCCGTGGTCGCCGATGAAGTTCGCGCGCTGGCCAAACGCACTTCCGACTCCACCGGTGAGATTGACGCACTGCTTGGCAATCTGGCGCGGCGCACCCACCAGATGGGCAAGCAGATGCACGCCAGCCTCGAGGTCTCGCAGGAAACCGTGGTGTCGATCAACGAGGCGCGGGCGAGTTTTGAATTGATCCGTGAATCGGTTGACGTGATCCGCGACATGAATACGCAGATCGCCACGGCGGCGGAGGAACAGCATCAAGTGGCGGAGGACATCAATCGGCACATCAGCCAGATTCATGGTGATGCGCAGTTGGTGGCGAGCCTGGCGGATTCAACTCGCCAGGATGCGCAGAACCTGACGGCGTTGTCGCAGACGTTGAATCAGTTGGTGAGCCGGTTTCGGACCTGACACAGTCGCCCAGGCAACACCAAAACCTGTGGGAGCGCGCCTGCTCGCGAAGGCGTCGGGTCAGTCAAAAATGTAACAACTGACCCATCGCCTTCGCGAGCAGGCTCGCTCCCACATGGGATATCCGAGATCTGGTGAAATCAAGCCACAACCGGCAACGCGCCCATCTTGCCGTGGCAATACACCAGCGGCCCGGCGACCTGCTCGGGGACGATCAGGTTCTTCACCGCGCCGACCATGATCGCGTGGTCGCCACCTTCGTATTCACGCCACAACTCGCACTCGATCACCGCCGTGGCATTGGCGAGGATCGGGTTGCCCAGTTCGCTCAACGTCCACTCGATGCCCTGCGCCTTGTCCTTGCCTTTGCGCGCGAAGGCATAGGCCTCGCTTTGCTGCACGCTGGACAACAGGTGAATCGCAAAGCGTTTGTTCTTGATCAGCACGGGATAGGAGTCGGAGCTGTAGTTGGGGCAGAACAGAACCAGCGCCGGGTCCATCGACAGCGAGCTGAACGCGCTGGCGGTCAGGCCGACGATCTGACCGTCGTCGTCCAGCGTGGTGATGACGGTGACGCCGGACGGGAACGAGCCCATGACTTGTTTGTAAATGGCAGCATCGATCATTGGGTGGTCCTCGGGTGGTGTGACGCGGTTTTTATGGTTTGTAGGTCTGATGGTATACCGTAATACATATCTTGCAAGAGCTTTTTTGGTGAACCGATAAACGTGCCACTTTCGTCGGAAACTCAGTGTTTACGGGGCTTTCAGCTAGCCGGTCAGGGGTGGGATCAGCGAGGATAGCGGATCAGAGAGCAACAGAATCAGCGGATCAGGCTTGTGCAAAGTTTGGAATACCATAATATGGTCTGCATCTGAGGGGCGACCCAAGAGTCCTCCCGGTTTGGCTTCATACAAAGATAAAAACAGACAAACTCGAGTTCATGCATATGTCCCAGATGTCCCGGCAAGATCCGTTGATCGAGAATCATACGGTCGATTACGTCCCACTCGCGGAACGCCACGGGAAGGCCCGCGATCTGTTCACTCTTTGGTTCAGCACCAACATCGCGCCACTGCCCATCGTCACCGGCGCCATGGTGGTCCAGGTGTTCCATCTGAATCTGTTCTGGGGGCTGCTGGCGATTGCGCTGGGGCACATGATCGGCGGCGTGGTGATTGCGCTGGCCTCGGCCCAGGGTCCGCGCATGGGCATTCCGCAAATGGTCCAGAGTCGCGGTCAGTTCGGTCGTTATGGCGCGCTGCTGATCGTGTTCTTCGCAGCGCTCATCTACATTGGTTTCTTCATTTCCAACATCGTGCTGGCCGGTAAATCCATCGTCGGCATTGCGCCGTCAGTGCCGGCACCGCTGAGCATTCTGATCGGCGCGCTGGCCGCCACCGCGATCGGTGTGATCGGCTACAACTTCATCCATACGCTCAACCGCATCGGCACCTGGGTGATGGGCGGCGCATTGCTCGCAGGCTTCATCTACATCTTCGCCCATGACTTGCCGGCGGACTTCCTGACGCGCGGCAGTTTCAACCTCTCCGGCTGGCTGGCGACGGTGTCGCTGGGGATCATCTGGCAGATCAGCTTCTCGCCGTACGTCTCCGACTATTCGCGTTATCTGCCAGCAGACATCGGTATCGCCAAACCCTTCTGGGCGACGTATCTGGGCGCGACGCTGGGCACGATTCTGTCGTTCAGCTTTGGCGCAGTGGCGGTACTGGCGACGCCGGAAGGCACTGAAGCGATGGCAGCGGTCAAGCAGTCCACCGGCTGGCTGGGGCCGATTCTGATGGTGCTGTTTCTGCTCAACATCATCAGCCACAACGCGCTCAATCTGTATGGCGCGGTGCTGTCGATCATCACCTCGATCCAGACGTTCGCCAGCCAGTGGACGCCGAGCATCAAGGTGCGCGTGGTGCTGTCGAGCGTGATTCTGGCCGGATGCTGCGTGGTCGCCCTCGGTGCTTCGGCGGATTTCATTTCCGAGTTCATTGGACTGATTCTCGCGCTGTTGCTGGTGCTGGTGCCGTGGGCGTCGATCAACCTGATCGACTTTTACCTGATCAAGCGTGGCAACTACGACATCGCCTCGATCTTCCGCGCCGACGGTGGCATCTACGGGCGCTTCAACCTGCACGCGATCATTGCCTACTTCATCGGCATCATCGTGCAGCTGCCGTTCGCCAACACCTCGCTGTATGTCGGGCCGTACGCCAATCTGGTGGAAGGTGCCGACCTGTCGTGGCTGGTTGGCCTGGTGGTCACCGTGCCGTTGTATTACTGCCTGGCAACTCGCGGTCAGGCGCAGCAGAGCAGGGCGGCCAGACTCGGCTATACCGACTGATCCAAACTGCAACACAGCAATGCCCGGCCCAGCGCCGGGCATTTTTGTTTGCGCATTTCAGCGGTCAAGCAAATTGGCCATATCGATCCCCTTTTGGCCTGCCGCCTACTGTCATCGCGCTACGCTGTCAGCAAGAATCGAAACCATAACAACAGGCTCGACCTTTTTTGCCCTTGGCTATCGTTACAGCCACTGCCGTGTACAGAACATAAAAACCATCGATCTCACGTCGCATTCGGGGAAACAACCATGGTCACGATCAAACGCATTCTGGGCGCCACCGTGTGTGGCCTGACGCTGCTGGCCAGCGCCGTCCAGGCCGAGCAGCGCGAACTGCGGGTGTACAACTGGGCGGATTACATTCTGCCGGCAGTGCCCAAGGACTTCGCCGAGCAAAGCAAGATCAAAGTGACCTGGGACACCTTTGACACCAACGAATCCCTGGAAGCCAAACTGCTCACCGGCAACTCCGGTTACGACCTGGTGGTGCCGTCCAACCAGTTCATCGAAACCCAGATCAAGGCCGGCGTGTTCCAGAAACTCGACAAGTCGAAATTGCCGAACTGGCAGCACCAGGATCCGGCGTTGCTCAAGTTGCTCGACGCCAACGACCCCGGCAACCAGTACGGCGTGCCGTACATGTACGGCACCGTGCTGATCGGCTTCAACCCGGCCAAGGTCAAGGCTGCCCTGGGCGACAACGCGCCGGTGGACAGTTGGGATCTGGTGTTCAAGCCCGAGAACATGGAAAAGCTCAAGGCCTGTGGCGTGGCGATGCTCGATTCGCCGTCGGAGATCCTGCCGCTGGCCCTGCATTACCTCGGCTTCGACCCGAACAGCCAGAACCCGGCGGACTATGAAAAGGCCAAGGCCTTGATGATGAAGATTCGTCCTTACGTGACCTACTTCAACTCGGCCAAGTACATGACCGACATCGCCAACGGCGACATCTGCGTGGCGATCGGTTATTCCGGCAGCTTCTACCAGTTCGGCAATCGCGCCAAAGAGGCGGGCAACGGTGTGGTGGTCGATTGGCGTTTGCCGAAGGAGGGCGCGCCGATCTGGTTCGACACCTTCGCCATTCCGAAGAGCGCGAAGAACGTCGCCGAGGCCCACGAATTCCTCAACCACTTGCTCGACCCGAAAGTGATCGCACCGATCAGTGACTTCCTCGGTTACCCGAATGCCAACAAGGACTCGATGCCGCTGGTCAACAAGGACATCACCGACAACCCCAACCTGACCCCGACCAGCGAGGCGCTGAAAACCCTGTACGTGGTGCAACCGTTGCCGCAGAAAATGGAACGGGTGCGCACCCGGGTGTGGACCAGTATCAAGTCCGATAAATAAGAGCACCGCACTTCAAATGTGGGAGCGAGCCTGCTCGCGAAAGCGGTGTGTCATTCAACTCCTATGTTGAATGATCCGGCGTATTCGCGAGCAGGCTCGCTCCCACAGGTGGGTTGTGTTGTGTCATTCAGGGCGGCGTTCTGCCTCGCGGCTGGTCACCAGGCTCAACAGCACCGACCCGAGAATCACCGTCCCGACGATTGCCAGCGACCATTCCACCGGCATGTGGAACCACGGCATCAGCACCATCTTGCCGCCGATGAACACCAGCACGATCGCCAGCCCGTATTTGAGCAGGTGAAAGCGATCAGCCATGTCCGCCAGCAGGAAGTACAACGCACGCAGGCCCATGATCGCGAAGATGTTCGAGGTGAAGACAATGAACGGGTCGGTGGTGACGGCGAAGATCGCTGGAATGCTGTCGACGGCGAACATCAAGTCGCTGGCCTCGATCAGCACCAGCACGAGGAACATCGGCGTTGCCCAGCGCACGCCGTTCTGCAGGATGAAAAACTTCTCGCCGTGAAAGCCACTGGTGATGCGCATATGCCCGCGAACCCAGCGCAATAACGGATTCTTTTCCAGATCCGGTTGATGATCAGCGAACACCAGCATCTTGATCCCGGTGATGATCAGGAACACACCGAATGCATACAGCAGCCACTCGAACTGCGACACCAGCCACACACCGGCAAAAATCATGATCGCGCGCATGACAATCGCGCCCAGCACGCCGTACAGCAGCACGCGTCGTTGCAATTCCGGCGGCACGGCGAAGTAGCTGAAGATCATCACGAAGACGAACATGTTGTCGATCGATAGCGACTGCTCGATCAGATAACCGGTGAGAAATTCCAGGGTTTTCTGTCGGGCGATTTCACCGCCGAATTCGCCGTGCAGATACCACCAGAGCAATCCCGCGAAGCTCAGCGCCAACAGGCACCAGGCAACCACCCAGGCCGACGCTTCCCGCACCGACACCCGGTGCGCCTTGCGCCCGCCGAAGACAAACAAGTCCAGGGCCAGCATGGCCAGAACGAAGATGATGAAGGCACCCCACATCCAGGGTTCGCCGATATTGATGTTCGTGGCAGGCATGGCACGCTCCCCTGTCTTTTTATTTGCAGCAAGCACATCTCCTGTGGGAGCGAGCCTGCTCGCGAATGCGGTGGGTCAGTGAGATGGAGGTTGCCTGACACCCCGCGTTCGCGAGCAGGCTCGCTCCCACAGGGATCATCTTCTCTTCTCGATCAAAGTCAGACGGGGCCATGCTAGCGACGGATCTGGAGCAAAGAAAAATCGTTTATTTCTGACTGACAGTTCGGCAAAAACGAAGTGTCAGCGGAAAAACTCTCCCGGCGTTTCGCCAAACTGCTGACGAAACGCGGCGATAAACGCCGAGGTCGAGTCGTATCCGCAGGCCAGCGCAACATCGGTCACTCGCTCGCCTTTTTCCAGCGGGGTCAGGGCGCCAAGCAAGCGCAGGCGCTGACGCCAGGCGCGGAAGGTCAGGCCGGTGTCGCGCAGAAACAGGCGCGTCAGAGTCTTTTCGGTGATGCCGAATTTTTCGCTCCAGTGGCTCAGGGTGGTCTGCTGTTCCGGGTGTTGTTCCAGGCTCTGGTAGATCTGCTTCAGGCGAGCGTCCTGCGGCAGCGGCAGCATCAGGTCGATGGTCGGCGCGCCGCCGAGTTGATCAAGGATGACCTGGGCCAGGCGTCCGTCAGGGCCGTTCTCGTCATAGTCGACCGGGACCTGACTGAAGGCGCGGATCAACTCCCTGAGCAGATCGCTGACGCCCAGCACATGGCAATGCCCGGCGGCCCAACCGGTGACGCTGCTGTCGATGTACAGGCTGCGCATTTCCGTATGCGGTGCGCTGAACACCCGGTGCGGCACGCCGGCCGGGATCCACACCGCACGCTCCGGCGGCGCGACGAATCGGCCGGCGCTGGTCTGCACTTCGAGCACGCCCTGAATCGCGTAGGACAACTGCACCCACGGATGACTGTGGCGGCGGGTGAGGGCGCGATTCGGCAGCGATTCGGTGCGTCCGTACACGGGGCGCGGCAGGCTGGGCAACCCGGGAACACTGCGGCGAACGCTTTTGGAATGTCCTTTAGGCGGCATCTTGCGGCTCTTCGGCGTTAGTCGGTAATTGCCAGTCACGTTAGAGTCGTCGGCACGCACTGGCAACCCCCGGATGAATCTCATGACGCGCCCACGTTTTCTGCCCGATAACTTCACGCTGACCTTGATCGGCGTTGTGCTGCTGGCGAGCTTCCTGCCCGCCAGCGGTCAAGTCGCGGTCGGCTTCGGCTGGCTGACCAACATGGCCATCGCCCTGCTGTTTTTCCTGCACGGCGCCAAGCTGTCGCGAGAATCGATCATCGCCGGCGCCGGCCACTGGCGTTTGCATCTGCTGGTGTTCGGCCTGACCTTCGTATTGTTCCCGATCCTCGGTCTGGCGCTGAAGCCATTGTTGTCACCGCTGATAGGCGATCAGCTGTACATGGGCATGCTCTATCTGTGCGCGTTGCCGGCCACTGTGCAGTCGGCGATTGCCTTCACTTCGCTGGCGCGGGGCAATATTCCGGCGGCGATCTGCAGTGCGGCGGCGTCCAGCCTGTTCGGGATTTTCCTCACACCGCTGCTGGTGACGCTGCTGCTCAACGTTCACGGTGACGGCGGTTCGACCCTCAATGCCATCGTCAAGATCAGTGTGCAATTGCTCCTGCCATTTATTGCCGGGCAGATCGCCCGCCGCTGGATCGGCGCTTGGGTAGGGCGCAACAAGAACTGGCTGAAATTCGTTGATCAGGGCTCGATTCTGCTGGTGGTGTACGGCGCATTCAGCGAAGCGGTCAACGAAGGCATCTGGCAGCAGATTCCGTTGTTCGAGTTGCTCGGCCTGGTGGTGGTCTGCTGCATCCTGCTGACGTTGGTTCTGGTGGCATCAATTCTGTTGAGCAAAGCGTTCGGCTTCAA
>NZ_RAZO01000021.1:0-3188 GCF_004307535.1 Pseudomonas sp. Sample_9 | reverse complement strand
CGAACAGGCCGGGCAATATTCAACGCTGTTCAACGCCGGCATGGCGATGTTCAACAACCTGCCGGACTGGCTGACCAAATTGCAGAGCATCGAGCAGCCGCAGCTGCCGGCCCTCGACGATCTGCCGGCACACAGCCGCGTCCTCGCCGATGCGGTGCAAGACACCTACAGCCCGGCGCTGAACCTGGGCCTGAGCCGGGCGCTGGAAGGCTTCGATCTTGCCGGCGAGAAAATCCCCGACCTCGACGAGCTGTTCCAGCGCTTGCCCAAAGCCCTGCGCCTGCGCGTCTTCGACGCCGCGCGAACCAGCGGCGTGACCTTCACTGTGTCCACTCCGGCGGAACAAGCGGCGCTGCAAGCCACGATCAAGGAAGTGCTGCGCGAACGCGACTACCTGAAAACCCTCAACCGCGAACGCAACCAACTCACCCACAACAAAAACCGCCAGGGCCACAAAACCGCCCGGGCGGTGGAATTGCAGCAGGAAATCGTCCGCGTGCGCACGCAATTGGCGCTGTTCGAAGGCCGCCTTGCGGCAGCGTTAAGCCCGATTGACGAACTGCCAGATCGCTCGGCCCGACTGTATGGCGCCACCCCGGCGAAAGCGGGATTGACGGTGGTGTTTCCGCCGGCGCAGCAAGGGGAATTGCGCGGGTTGCTGGAGAATATTCGCGCGGGGGTGGCGGGGGTTTCGAAGGCGAGTCTGGTGCGGACGGAGGGGATGGGATTGTTGGTGGTGTTGGTGCAGGTGGTGAATTTGGTGGGGGCTTTGCGTGAACTGCGTAGGCAAACAGCGAATAAACGAGTTTGGCAGCCATTCGCCAATGCGATTGTCGCTACTGGGGCTGCAGGATTTACTGCCGCGCAAAGTCTTGGGGATACAGCCTTGAAAAACCGCAGTTCATTTCTGGCGACGAATCTTCAGCAGGCGGCGCTGAAAAACGTGCATGTGCAGTTGGGGAAACTGCATATTGGTCTGGGCAGTTTCACCTATGCCTTGGGTTTCCTGTCTTCGCTGCAAAGCGTGAAAAGCCATTATGCAAACTGGCAACAGGCCGTTCGCGGCGGAAGCTTTCACGCCGAGAAAAGCACTGCGTTGGCCGCGATTGGCGCGTTGGGTTCAACTGCCAATAACGGGTATGCCTTGAGCCATACCATTCACGCCGGGCACAGAGTTTTGATCGCCGAAAACGCAGCGGCAAGAGCCGCAGCCTGGGCCGCTGCTGGCACACGCCTGTCTACTGTTTTCTTTCGTTTTAACCTGGCCGGTGCGTTATTCACTGTGCTTGAACTATCGGGGGTCTGGCTGTTCAGCCGTTACAACATCAGCGCGCATGATAAATGGCTGAAAATAACGCCATGGAGCCGGGATCCGGATATGCGTGGTGATCATTCGCTCAAGGATTATCAAAATTATCTGGCTTTTTTGATTCACGCGCCCTATGTGCAACTCGGCGTGCAAGCGCATGACTCTCGACTTAAAAGCTTGCTGCTGAAAGCCAAGCCCAGCGATATCCATCTGGTCCTGCCTCGATTGACCTTGAAGGATCTGACACCTCCCTTGGGTGGGAAGCCGACGCATCACTTAGGTATCGGCGCGCACCGCATTTCAGTTCCATTACACAGCCGAGGAACGCCACGAGAACAGCGGGACGTCATCAGCGACGAAATCGTAAAGAGTCTGCGCATCGTCAAGTCCATGCCGGAGGGACTGGTGCTCTGTCTTCAGTACCCGGTAGCGCCCGACTCGGAATTTACCCCAGCAAAAGAAACACTTGAGCTGGCCATCCGCATTCAGGCTCTGGATGAGAATGGTCAATGGGTATCACGAACTCGGGTGATACATGTTGAGCCTCGCGGGAAAGGTCATTTTCCGGTGGTTTCACCTGAGCTTGTAAAAGACAAACCACCTGTACTGTTCATCGAAACACAGTTTCTGGACCCAGCCGACCATGCCGAATGACCAAGACAACGCAAGCAACCAGGCCAGGCAGGCGGGAGATATCGAACCGTTTCCAAGCGGAAAAATTACTTATCTGGCACCGTTGCCATTGCCTACCGTACAGCAACCCTTTGGACCGCAAATCGGTGAACTGAATCACGTCTTCATGGAATTCGGGATAGGACCGCCGCAAGTGTTCATGTGGCAGGTAACAGTAGGGTTGCCCTTTAGTGCAACCTTCATGATCACGTGCCTTTTTCCCGCAATTGCTGGTTTTATGTTTTTTCTGGCAGGTTCGGGGTGGAATGACATATGCGGCGCCATCGAAGGAGTTTTCGATGCTTTGATTGGTACGGGCTCTTTGACCATTTTTTGTTGTTTGTGTATTAACCTGGGCGTCTGGCACCACGTCCACAAAAAACGCCTCTCCCTCATCCCAACCCGCTTCAACCGTCAACGCCGCGAAGTCTGCTTCATGCCCGAAGGGGCGTCCGAACCAGTCTTCGTTCCATGGGAATCGCTCAGCGCGTGGATCATCGAAGCCAAGGGCGTCACCCAGTTCGGCGTCCATCGCCAATACGGCATGGGCATCGGTTTTCATCACGGCGAAACCCTCACCAGCCTCGAATTCCAATGCGCCGGCCTGGAGCTCGCGATCAGCCACTGGGAAGCGATTCGCGGTTACATGGAGTACGAAGTCAACGACCTCAAATCGATCCAGGACCTGCAAGACCTGCAAGGCCCGGACGACCCGCCCCACGAAGGCCTGCACACTTTTCGCAATGCCCGCGCGCGGATGCACCAGCAGATCCGTGAAGGCCGCCGCTCGCGGCTGTCGGGATTTTTTTGGTACCTGTATCACGTCATGACTTTATGGACGATTCCCAACCGTTTGGTCGAATGGGAAGTGCGCCGTCTGGAAAGAATCGGCAAGCAGGCGCTGCCGGAAGTCATGCGCGAATGGTCCGAGCCGCTGCCGATAGAGCAATGGGCCAAGCCCAGTGAAGAGTTGCTGCGGCTGAGCGAACAAGTGCGGCGGATGCACAAGCGCCACCCTCATCGGCCGATTACCGAAATATTCGCCGCTGTCGGTGCAAGCAGACACACGACAAGGCAAGGGGCGTGATTTGCCAGTAAACTCCCCTCCTCTCGCCGCCCTTTGTTCCTCGCGGCCACCCTCTTGATCAAAATGCGGAGTCCACCTTGCGTCTGTTCCACACCTCCGACTGGCACCTTGGGCAAAACC
>NZ_RAZO01000349.1:0-3236 GCF_004307535.1 Pseudomonas sp. Sample_9 | reverse complement strand
CCTTCAGAGAATCAAGATCAAAAGATCGCAGCCTGCGGCAGCTCCTACAGGGGATCTTCATGTGCTCTGTAATAATTTGCATCAACTGGTTACATTTATAACCCCTGCGCATCAATTACCGGAAACGCCATGGCCATCAACTTCGACCTCAACGACCTGCAAGCCTTTCGTGCGGTGGTCGAGCAGGGCAGTTTTCGCAAGGCTGCCGACACCGTGCGCCTGTCGCAACCGGCGCTGAGCCGGCGCATCGAAAAGCTCGAAGACGCCCTCGGCGTGAAATTGTTCGAGCGCACCACGCGCAAGGTCAGCCTGACCCAGGCCGGGCGCGGCTTCATGCCCAGCGTCGAGCGCTTGCTGGATGATCTCGACATTGCCTTGCTTGGCATCAGCGAAGTCGCCTCGACCCGACTGGGCCATGTCACCGTCGCCTGCGTGCCGTCGGCGGCGTACTACTTCATGCCCCGCGTGGTCGCGCGCTATCACCAGCAGTTTCCACGGATCAAGGTCAAAGTCCTCGATTCCAGCGCCCACGATGTGTTGAGTGCGGTGGTCAATGGCGAGGCGGATTTCGGTTTGAGTTTTCTCGGCACGCAGGATGCCAAAGTCGAGTTCGAACCGCTTGTGCAGGAGTGCTACGTTGTCGCCTGTCGTCGCGATCATCCGCTGGCCGGGCGCAGCAGCGTCAGTTGGGACGAGTTCTATCAGCAGGATTACATCGCGCTGGACAAGACTTCGGGCAATCGCTTTCTGCTCGATCAGGCCTTGGGCGGGGTAGTGCCGCAGCGGCAGAGCATCTGCGAGACGCGGCATGTGACGACGATGATCGGCTTGGTGGAGGCGGGGCTGGGCGTGGCGGCAGTGCCGTTGATGGCGATGCCCGGGCCGGATCATCCGATCCTGACGCGGGTGCCGCTGATTGAGCCGCAGGTGATGCGCAGTGTCGGCATCATCAAACGCCGGGATCGCACGTTGACCCCGGCGGCACTGGAACTGGAGCGGCTGGTCGTGGAAATGCGCGTCCAGCCGCCAAAGATCAACGCTTGACCGAATCCAGCCCGGTGGCCTGCACGTCAGCCTGAGCGGCCGGTGCAGCGAGGTAGGCGAGCAGGGCCTTGGCTTCTTGCGGATGCTCGGCCTTGACCGGGATGCCCGCGGCAAAACGCGTCACCGACTGCACCGATTCCGGAATCTTCGCGACGAAGCTCACGCCCGGCACCGGCAGCAATTCGCTGACCTGCTGGAAGCCCAACTGATAGTCGCCAGTGGCGACCACCGAACCGACCGGTATCCTGGCAATCATTTTCGCCTTCGGTTTCAACTGGTCTTCGATGCCGAGTTTCTTGAACAGCTGCTGCTCGATATACACGCCGCTGGCGCTGTCGGAGTAGGCCACTGACTGCGCATCGAGCAGGGTTTTCTTCAGGCCGTCGACGCTGCTGATGTCCGGTTTCGCCGCGCCTTCACGCACCACCATACCGATTCGCGAATCCGCCAGTTCAACGCGGGACGCCGGGTCGACCTTGCCCTGTTTGATCAGCTCATCAAGGGCGTAACCGACCATGATCACCACGTCGGCGTGCTCGCCGCGCGCCAGACGATTGGGGATCGCTTCCGGCGCCTTGCCCATCGACGGGCCGAGGCTGGTGGTCAGCGTGTTGCCCGTTGCGGCAGCGAATTTCGGCCCGAGGATCTTGTAGGCGGCGGTGAAGCCACCGGAGGTCATCACGCTCAATTCTTCGGCCTGGGCCGCGAAGTTGAATGCGAGACCGGCGAGCAGGGCGGTGACAGTAAAAAGTTTTTTCATGGCGAGTTTTTCCTCAGGCCGCGACAGGTTGCAGACGACCACCGGCACGGCGGTACAGGTAAAGCGTGGCGCACAGCGCGCACAGGGCACCGATGCTCATCCAGTAACCTGGCGCGGCTTTGTCGCCGGTGTACTGGATCAGGAAAGTCGACATCGCCGGGGTGAAACCGCCGAAGATCGCCGTGGCCAGGCTGTAGGCCAGGGAGAAACCGGCGACGCGCACTTCCACCGGCATGATTTCGGTCAGCGCCGGAATCATAGCGCCGTTGTACAAGCCGTAAATAAACGACAGCCACAACAGCGACAGCAGCATGTTGATGAAGCTCGGCGCCTGCACCAGGAACGACAGCGCCGGATAAGTCGTGGCCAGCGCCAGCAAGGCCATGCCGATCAGCACCGGACGACGGCCGATACGGTCGGACAACGCGCCGCCAATCGGCAGCCAGAAGAAGTTCGACACACCCACCAGCAGCGTCACCAGCAGCGCGTCGGAAGTGCTCAGGTGCAGCACGGTTTTGCCGAAAGTCGGCGCGTACACGGTGATCAGGTAGAACGCGGTGGTGGTCAACGCGACCATCAACATCCCGCCGAGCACCACGCCCCAATTCTGGCCGAGGGTGCGGAACACTTCGCGCATGCTCGGGCGATGTTTGCGCGCGGCGAACTCTTCGGTTTCCGCCAGGTTGCGGCGCAGGAAGAAGATGAACGGGACGATCATGCAGCCGACGAAAAACGGAATGCGCCAGCCCCAGGCGGCCACGGCTTGCGGCTCCATCCACTGGTTCAGACCGTAGCCCAGCGCGGCAGCAACGATGATCGCCACTTGTTGACTGGCCGACTGCCAAGCGGTGAAAAAGCCTCTGCGGCCCGGCGTGGCGATCTCGGACAGGTACACCGAAACACCACCGAGTTCCGCGCCGGCGGAGAAGCCTTGTAGCAGTCGCCCGATCAGCACCAGCGCCGGGGCGAACAGGCCAATGGTTTCGTATCCGGGCACCAGCACAATCAATATCGTGCCGCTGGCCATGATCGACAGGGTGACGATCAGACCTTTGCGTCGGCCGACGTCATCGATGTACGCGCCGAGCACAATGGCGCCGAGCGGACGCATCAGGAAACCGGCGCCGAATACTGCGAAAGTCATCATCAGGGAGGCGAACTCGCTGCTCGCCGGGAAGAACACCGCCGCGATCTGCGTGGCGTAGAAGCCGAACAGAAAGAAGTCGAACTGTTCGAGGAAGTTGCCCGAGGTCACCCGGAAGATGGCACCGGCCCGCGAGCCGTTGGTTGGGATTGAGGCTGTCATTGAAAAGTACTCCACCGCTTTTATGACGTGCGCTACGGAGAAGCGGCGCACGGTTTTTATTGAGGTGGATGGTGGCGCAGATGTAACAATCTGTTAATTGCATTGTTGGCATGGATTGATGCGTGG
>NZ_RAZO01000226.1:33842-37019 GCF_004307535.1 Pseudomonas sp. Sample_9 | reverse complement strand
AGCATCTGGTAATACCACATCCCCGCCGCCAGCAACGGATTGCCCAGCAGGTCGCCCATTGGCACGCGGATGTGCTGGCACGCGGCGAAAGTGTCGAACTGTTCCATTTGCCCAGTGATCGCCCGGCTCATGATCTCGCCCATGATGTGCGTGGTGGCGATGCCGTGTCCCGAGTAGCCCTGGCAATACCAGACGTTGTCCGAGAGCTTGCCCAGTTGCGGGATGCGGTTGATGACGATGCCCATCGCGCAGCTCCACTGGTAATCGATCGCCACACCTTTTAGCGCCGGGAAGGTGCGCTCGATACACGGGCGCAGTTCCGCAGCGATGTCGCGCGAATCCTTGCCGCTGTAGTTGGCACCGCCGCCGAACAGCAAACGGCCATCGGCGGTGAGCCGGTAGTAATCGAGGACGAAGCGGCAGTCGTACACGGCGAGGTCTTCGGGGTTGATCTGTTGCGCCAGAACACCCAGCGGCGCGGTGGTGACGATGCCGCCGATGGCCGGGAAAATCTTGCCCTTGAGCTGACCCGGTTCGAGCTTGTGATAAACGTCGCCGGCGAGCATCACCTGACTGGCGTCGATCTGGCCTTGGGCGGTGCGCACGCCGGGGTTGTCGCCGTGAATGATCTCCAGCACTTCGCTGTTCTCGAAGATCAGCGCGCCCAGGCTTTCGGCTGCGCGTGCTTCGCCAATGCACAGGTTGAGCGGGTGCAGATGCATGTTGCGCGTGTTCTTGATTGCGCCGTGGTAGAGCTCGCTTTGCAGCAGGTCGCGAACCTGGCTGCGGTCGAGCAGGCTCACTTCATCGCCTAATCCGCGACACATGGCTTCGTCGTAGTCCTTGCGCAGATCGACCATGTGGCTCGGCTTGTACGCCGCGTGCAAGTGGCCGTGTTTGAGGTCGCACTGGATCGCATATTTCTCGACGCGCTGGCGGATGATTTCATGCCCGCGCCAGCGCAGATGCCAGATGAAATCGTCCACGTCATCGCCCAGTTTCGCGCGCATCTGCTTGCGCATCGCGCCGTCGCCGGAGAGGCTGCCGGTGACTTGCCCGCCATTGCGCCCGGTGGCGCCCCAGCCGATCTTGTGGCTTTCGACGATGGCGACTTTCAGGCCTTTTTCCGCCAGTTCGACGGCAGTGGCGACGCCAGTGAAACCGCCGCCGATGATCACCACATCGACCTTGTGCCGGCCTTGCAGGGTCGGGTAGTCGGTGTCCTGGTTGAGGGTGGCGGTGTAGTAGGAATTGCAGCGAATGGTCATGTCGGGGTCCACAAAAATTCTAGTTCGAAGTGCATTCCCTGTGGGAGCGAGCCTGCTCGCGAAAGCGGTATGTCAGTCACCCAAAATGTTGAATGTGACGACGCCTTCGCGAGCAAGCTCGCTCCCACAGGTTCGGTGTTGGATCTTTAAGCCTCGGTGAGGTACCACCGCCAATCCTGCTCACCCACTTCAGCCATGAACTGCCGATACTCGGCACGCTTCACCGCCAGATACACCCCAAGGAATTCCTGGCCCAACGCCTCCCGTGCCCACTGTGAATTTTCCAGCGCTTGTAGCGACGTCAGCCAATCGGTCGGCAGCAGTTCTTTCGCCTGCGCATAACCATTGCCCTCGACCGGTGCCCCCGGATCCAGCTCTTCACGGATGCCGCGATGAATGCCGGCGAGGATCGCTGCCGCTGCCAGATAAGGGTTGGCATCGGCGCCGCAGATGCGGTGTTCGATGTGTCGTGTCGGCGCCGGCCCGCCGGGTACGCGCAGGCTGACGGTGCGGTTGTCGACGCCCCAGGTCGGCGCCAGTGGCGCGTAGCTGTTGGCCTGGAAACGCCGGTAGGAGTTGGCGTTGGGGCAGAACAGCAGCAGCGAATCGAGCAGCGAGGCAAGCATGCCGCCAATCGCCGTGCGCAACAGCGGCGTGCCGGCCGGGTCTTCAGAAGCGAACAAATTACGCCCCTCGGCATCGGCCAGGCTGACGTGCATGTGCATGCCGGTGCCGGCCAGATCATCGAACGGCTTGGCCATGAACGTCGCCTGCATGCCGTGCTTGTGCGCCACGCCTTTGACCAGACGCTTGTAGCGCACCGCCTGATCCATCGCTTCCAGCGCATCGCCGTGTTCCAGAGTGATTTCCACTTGCCCCGGGGCGTATTCGGAAATCGCCGTGCGCGCCGGAATGCCGTGCAGTTTGCAGGCGCTGTAGAGGTCGGCGAGGAAGGGTTCGATCTGCTCCAGCTCGCGCAAACCATAGACTTGCGTGTGTCGCGGTCGTCCGCCGTCAGCGTCCAGCGCCGGTTGCGGGCGGCCGTTGTGATCGCGTTTGGCATCGAGCAGATAGAACTCCAGCTCGCACGCCATGATCGGGTGATAGCCCTCGGCCTTGAGCCCGTCGATCACCTTGATCAGCAGGTGCCGAGGGTCAGCGATGCTCGCCGGCATGCCCTCGCTCGGGTGCATGCTGACCTGCACCGCAGCGGTTGGAATCTGTCGCCACGGCAAGCGCACCAGACTGCCTTGCAGCGGATAGGCGCGGCAGTCGATGTCGCCAACGTCCCAGACCAGTCCGGAGTTCTCGACGTCCTCGCCTTGTACGGTCAGGCCAAGGATGGTGCTCGGCAATGGCCGGCCGCTTTCGTACACGGCGAGCAGTTCTTCGCGGTGCAACAGCTTGCCGCGCGGCACGCCGTTGGCGTCGAGGATGAACAGTTCGATCATGTCGATATCGGGGTTCTGTTCGAGGAACAGGCGTGCTTCTTCGATGGCTGCGAATTTCATGGCAAATCACTCACGGTGGCGCCGCACAGGCGCGCAGATTCGGCCGGACACGACGCGACAAAAAGGCGTAAGTGTCCCGGCAGGGATATCAGGAAAATCGGGAAATTGACTGTCGCGGTTTCAGCTCACGCGATCAGGCAGGAACGGCGATATCCGGCGGGCGTGCGGAGTGACGCAGCTTGGAGCGGCGCAGGGCCATGGGCAGATTGACGATGCGGTTCATACGCGGCCCCTGTTGCAGTGGGCGCGTACAGCAGAGACGTGCAACCTTTGCGGTTGTTGTGGTGACGTACTCATAACGCGTGTTTCCGTTGGCGGAAAGCGTCGGCGGCAGGGCAGACCCGGCGACCGGTGTGCCCGGATAGTAAGGGGGAATTTGCGCGCGTGTAAATGGAAGA
>NZ_RAZO01000226.1:18651-33742 GCF_004307535.1 Pseudomonas sp. Sample_9 | reverse complement strand
GGCGACCGGTGTGCCCGGATAGTAAGGGGGAATTTGCGCGCGTGTAAATGGAAGAATCGTCGGTGGCGCTTTCCGGCGTTTGGGCTGATTGACCGAGTTGCCTTTTTCGCGAGCAGGCTCGCTCCCACAGGAGAGTGCATTTCAACTGTGGGAGCGAGCCTGCTCGCGAATGGCCGCACCTCGGTTCAGAGTGAATACGCCGCGCCCATTCGTTGCTTGCCGTTGTGTCTTCAGCGCAGCACGTAATCGTCCGGCTCTGGCGCGGGCGGCAACGGCGAGACGCCGAGTTCGTACAGCACATCGCGCTCCAGGGTACGCACCAGCGCATCGGTCGGCAGATCGTTTTCATCGCGGCCGAACGGGTCTTCGAGTTCATCGGCAATCGCGTCGAAGCCGAAAAAGGTGTAGCTGACAATTGCCGTGAACAGCGGCGTCAACCATCCCAGCGATTGCGCCATGGCGAACGGCAGCAACAGGCAGAACAGGTAGATGGTGCGGTGCAGCAGCAGGGTGTAAGGGAAGGGCAGTGGCGTGTTCTTGATGCGGTCGCAAACGGCCTGGGCCTGGCTCAGGCAGGTCAGGTGATTGGCCAGCAATTGATAACGCCATGGCGACAGCACACCGGCCGTTTCCAGCTCGGAACACTGGCGCCCGACCTGATGAAGGATCTGGCCGCAGTGATCCGGCGCCGACCCATCGATCGGCGGGCTGACCCAGTCGGTGCTGGCCTGCTCCTCACTGTCTCCACGCAACCGCGCATTCAACGCGTGGGCGAAACCGCACAGGTTGCGCAACAGTTGTCCACGCAGGCGCGTGTCATCGATGCCTTGAGTTTCGCGCATCACCGCGCGCACCCGCAGCAGCACCTCGCCCCAGGCCTTGCGGCCCTCGTACCAACGGTCGTAACAGGCGTTGTTGCGAAAGCTAAGGAAGATCGACAGCGACAGACCGAGCAGGGTGAACGGCGTCGAATTGATCTGGGCGAAGTAGCTCGGCACCAGAAGTTCGATCAGCACAATCGCTGCCGCCAGCAGTGTCAGCATCAAAGTGCGCACGGCGATGCGTTTGGCGATCGAGCCTCTGAGGGTGAACAGCACGGCGAACTGATTGGGTCTCGGTCTGACGATCATCTCGCGGTCCCGGTTGCGCGGCGAATCAGCCGCCGGTCATGTTCATGAAACGCACCACTTGCACGTCGTCGTTGACTTCGAAGTTGTGTCGATACGGCTTGAGTTTCATCGCCTCGATGATCGCGTTCTCCAGACGTTCCGGGTGGCCCGGATGGGCGCGCAACACCGCTTTGAGGTCCATCGAATGCTCGTTGCCCAGGCACAGCAGCAAGCGACCTTCGACGGTCAGGCGCACGCGGTTGCAGGTGCCGCAGAAGTTGTGGCTGTGCGGTGAAATGAAGCCCAGGCGAATGTTCGGCGCTTCGGCCACGCGCCAGTAGCGCGACGGCCCTTGCGTCGATTCGGTCGAGTCGATCAGGGTAAAACGTTCGGCGATGCGTTCGCGTACTTGCGCGCTGGAGTAGAAGGATTCGGCGCGGCTGTGTTCGGCGATCGCGCCCAGCGGCATCTCTTCGATGAAGGAAATATCCAGATCACGCTCGATGGCGAAACTGACCAGATCGTTGATCTCGTGATCGTTGCGGCCCTGCATCACCACGCAATTGAGCTTGGTACGGGTGAAACCGGCGGCACGTGCGGCATCGATGCCGTCGATGACCTGCGCCAGATCGCCAGTGCGGGTCAGCTCTTTGAAGCGCTGCGGATCGAGGCTGTCGAGGCTGATGTTGAGACGCTTGACCCCGGCGTCGAACAGCGGCTGGGCCAGTCGGCCCAATTGCGAGCCGTTGGTGGTCAGGCACAGTTCGCGCAGGCCGGGCAGGGCGGCGATCTGTTCGCAAAGTTGCACGACACCAGGCCGGATCAGCGGCTCGCCACCCGTGAGGCGGATCTTGCGCGTGCCGAGGGCGACGAAGCTTTGCGCCACCTGGAACAGCTCTTCGAGGGTGAGGATCTGCTGGCGCGGCAGGAACTGCATGTCCTCGGCCATGCAATAGACGCAGCGAAAATCGCAGCGGTCGGTGACCGACAGACGCAGATAATCCACGCGGCGGTTGTGACCATCGATCAATTCACGCTGTGTCATGGGCTCGCCTCGTGGATGTGGAGCGCCGTCAGCGGGCGCAGATCGCGCAGGGTAGGCTGCGTTCGCCATGCCGTCCAATCACTCTGGCTGACCGAGTGATTGACGGCGTCGATGATGCCTTACGGTGCGCCAAACATTGCCGTCCAGTAAATGCCGGCGTTGCTTTTCGGATCGGTCGCATAGGCGGCGCCCAGTTCCTGATATTGCGGATTCATCAGATTGGCGCAATGCCCGGGGCTGGCGAGCCAGCCATCGACGACCTTGCCGACGGTGTCTTGCCCGGCGGCGATGTTCTCGCCGACCAGTTGCCCACTGTAACCGGACAGCTCGGCGCGGTCGCCTGGCGTGCGGCCGTCGCGGTCCTTGTGGTCGAGGTAGTTATTGTTGGCCATGTCGCGGCTGTGATCCTGAGCGACAGCGCCCAGCGTGGCATTCCACGCCAGCGGTGCTGCCGCCGCGAAGGATTGGCCACCGCACTGGCGCGCCTGGCTGCGCGCGGTATTGAGTTGCGCCAGCAGCTTTTGCCCTTCGCTTTGTGCATCGCCGAGTTTCGCCGTCAGCAACGGCCGCGCGAGAACGATGCGCCAGTCGCGGTCGACACGGTTGACGCCGATATCGATAAACTGCGGGTCGAGCACCACCTGGCAGAAGCTTTCCTTGATCGCCTGCATCGCCGCCGCTGCATCGCGCGGGCCGTTGAGGGTGATCGCCTGCACGTTGACCATCGGGTAGTGGGCGCTGGTCATGGCCTGCTGCAGATCGACCGCGCCGCTGGCGGGCAGGCGCAGACGTGGATCGGCCGACAGCGGTGGCAACTCGTTCGATGCCTGCGTGCCGCAACGCTGCGGCTGGCTGCGATAGCTGTTGATCGACTCGATCAATTGCAGTTCATCGGCAGCCAGCGCCGAGGTGGCGAACACCACGCCCAGCGACAGTGCGGCACAACGCAAAACGGACGGCATGAAGCGCATGGAAATCTCCCTTGAGCTGAATGCGCCCATGATGCGCGAAAGGCCCCCGGTGAGTGAATGTGTTTTTCTTTGCGGCGGATTTTTTCTGCGCTGGTGTGCCCGCGCATTTGCTCGCTACACTTCGCGAAGGCCCCGCAAACCGGGCGCCTCACCGACGTAACATCTTGCCCCGGGCGGGCGCTGACGGAAGAACCGACATGGGATTGAAAGGCTTGGCGGGCGGTTTGTTGTGGATCTTTTTGACCGGCGCAGCATGGGCCGGGGCGCAGGCGCCAATCGAGGCCAAGGCCGAACAGAAAGCCGAGGTGCTCGAAGAGAAAGCGGCAGATAAAGTCAGCGCTGCCCCGGCGCCGAAATCCGAGGCCATCACCCCGACTGAAGCGCAGGCGGTAGACCCTGCCGGCGCCGCGCCGCTGGACGATCCGCTGACCTGTCTGGCGCGCAGTATCTATTGGGAAGCCAAGGGCAAGGACACCCCGGAAATGGAAGCCGTCGCCAGTGTGGTGATGAATCGCCTCGGCCACGACGGCTTTCCCGACACGGTGTGCGCGGTGGTCAAGCAAGGATCGGAAAGCGGCAATTGCCAGTTTTCCTGGTGGTGCGATGGCAAGCCCGATCAGGTCAAGGAAGACGCCGAATACGCGCTGGCCAAGGAAATCGCCGGCAAGGCGTTGAACCGTCAGCTCAAGGACCGCACGCGCGGTGCCCTGTATTTTCACGATCGCGGCGTGCACCCGAGTTGGGCCAAGGCCTATCGCAACACGGCGCAGACCGGCAGGTTCCTGTTCTACAAACCCGCCGGCGGCGACGCGCGCTAACTGGCGTGGGTGTTGAGAATGCTCGCCACCTGTTGCGGCTGGCAGTTCAGATACGGTGACTTTTGCAGCCAGCGCTGATCCGGATACCAGGAAAACATGAACTGGCCGTTTTTCAGGCGATCGATCACCTGTTTGGCGATCTGCGGCCGTACGGCGGGGCAACCCTGACTGCGGCCGATACGCCCCTGACGCTTGCTCCACAGCGGGTTCACATAACTTGCGGCATGAATCACGATCGCGCGATCACGGGCCAGATCATTGAAACCGGGTTCCAGACCATCCATGCGCAGCGAATAGCCGTGAGTACCTTCGTAGCTTTCCTGAGTGCGGAACAGACCGAGGCTGGACTGATAACTGCCTTCGCGATTGGAAAACTGCGTGGCGAAGTTTTCCCCGGAGTTCGAACCGTGGGCAACCAGATCACGCAGCACCAGTTTCTTTTTGCTCAGATCGAAGATCCACAGGCGGCGTTCGGTGGACGGTTGCGAATAATCGATGATCGCCAGATGCCGCGAGGGTTTCGCGCCGTTGTTGACCGCGCATTGCATGGCGTTCAATGCACCTTTGAGCGCTTGGGGATTGAGTTCCGGCGCGGCGTGGGCGAGGCTGTTGTAGAGAACCGGCGATGGCTTGCCGGCGGCAAATACTGGGCTGGTCACGGCGACAAGGGTCGCGGTGCTCAACAGAAGTCGGCGCAAAAACGTCAACATTTTATAAAGTGTCCTCAACTTGCTACATAAACGGCACTTTGGCTCCTGACTCCCAGTCAATACCCGCAGGCTCGCGGTTCGAGCCTGACTGTTCAGCGCACCTGATGTAAGGTTGACCGTCATCTGGACGGCCATGGATTGGAGTAAAGCAGTTGTTCAAAAAGTACGCATGCTACTTGAGCATTTGTTTGCTCGCTGCGCCGTTTGTCGCTTGCGCCGATGAGCCGCTGCCCCCGCTCGAAACCCTGCCGATGCCGGAAACGCAATTGCCGGTCGAGCCGCGCAGCCCGTTGCAGGCGGTTTTGATCAGCCTGGCGCAGTCGTGCCCGGCGATCGCTCCGCGTCTCAATGGCCCGGCGTTGAGCCAATTGCAGGCGTTTTATGAACAGCAGGACTGGATGCCGGTGTGGGCGAGTGAGTCGGCACGCTTGCCGGCATTGCGCGCGCAATTGCAGCTGTTGGCCGATGATGGGTTGAATCCGAATCGCTATGCGGTCGCGACGACACCGCCGCAGGATGGCGAGCTGTGCGCCGACATCGACATCAGCCGCAACTATTTGCAGGCCTTGCAGGATCTGCATTACGGCCGTCTGTTGCAATCGCATTTCGAACCGCTGTGGCGTGTCGACGGCCCGCCGACCGACCGTCAGGCGCAATTGCTCAGCATTGCTGTGCCGGGCATGAACGATATTGCTACGGCGTTCGACCTGGCGCGTCCGCATCTGCCGCAATATCAAAGCCTGCGTCAGCTGTATGCCGCGCAACGCTTGCAAGCCTTGCCGCAATGGCAGCCGGTGGGCAACGGCCCGCTGCTGCGTCCGGCGATGGAAGACCCGCGCGTGCCGGAACTGGCCCGTCGTCTGTATAGCGAAGGCTATCTGCCACACGCACTGGTGCCGCCGGACAACGCCTACGATGACGTGTTGGTGGAAGCGGTGAAGCACTTTCAGGCCAGCCATTCGTTGCAGGCTGACGGCGTGGTCGGGCCGGGCACCATTGCCGAGCTGAACATCAGCCCGCTGACCCGCCGCGATCAGTTGCGGGTCAATCTCGAACGTTTCCGCTGGATGGCCCAGGACATGGAGCCCAGCGGGCTGGTGGTCAACGTGGCCGCCGCTGAGCTGACGCTGTATCAGGGCGGCCAACCGGTGTGGCAGACCCGCACCCAAGTTGGCCGCGCCGAACGCCAGACGCCGCTGCTCAAATCCCGCGTCACCCGGCTGACGCTGAATCCGACCTGGACCGTACCGCCGACCATCTGGAAAGAAGACAAGCTGCCGGAAATCCGCAAGGACCAGACTTTCCTCAGCCGCCAGAACCTGCAAGTGCTCGATGCCAACGGCCAGCCTCTGGCAGCGGCGGACATCGACTGGGACAACCCCGGCAACATCCTCCTGCGTCAGGACGCCGGCCCGCGCAATCCGCTGGGGCAAATGGTCATCCGTTTCCCCAACCCGTTCTCGGTGTACCTGCACGACACGCCAAGCAAGGCGCTGTTCGACAAAGGCCCACGGGCGTTCAGTTCCGGTTGTGTGCGCGTTGAGCACCCGCTGCAACTGCGCGATCTGCTGCTGTCCCCGGCGGAAAAAGCTCGCACCGAGACTTTGCTGGCAACCGGCACCACCCATGAATTTCGCCTGTCGGCGCCGGTGCCGATCCTGATGACCTACTGGACGGCGCAAGTCGACAGCAGCGGCCATGTGCGTTATGCGCCGGACATCTACAGCCACGACAGCGCATTGCTGGCGGGGCTGGATCGGGCGCATTGAGTCCGGCACCAGCACGGCAGTCAAAGATCTGAGTTCGATGAGTGATTTAAGGTCAACGAATCCCGTACAAACACCTCGGTCGGGAGAGGGCTAGGGTGAGGGGCCGATTTCAAGCCGAACCCATTACTCAAAATCTCACCGCCCCAGCTCCTCCACCAACCAAGGCAAAAGCTCCTCACACGACCCTTCAATCTTCAAATCGAGCAGATCATCCGCCCGGGTCTTGCCCAGATTGATCGCCATCAACGGCTTGCCACGCTCGGCGACCAACCGGCACAAGCGAAACGCCGAATACGCCATCAACGACGATCCCACCACCAGCAAACCCGCCGCATTCTCGGCAGCGGCCAGCGCCCGCGCTGCCGTCGGCTGCGCCACGTTCTCGCCGAAAAACACCACATCCGGTTTCATCCGCTCACCCGCGCAATGCGGGCACTGCGGTACCTGAAAGCGCGCTTCAAATGCCGGGTCGAGCAAGGTATCGCCATCCGGCGCCTGCACCGCATCAACACCACTCAGGTACGGATTCTGTGCCTCCATCTGCTGCTGGATCGCATCGCGCTCGCTGCGTTGCCCGCAATCCAGGCACAGCACTCGGTGCAGGCTGCCGTGCAGTTCGATCACATCGTGGCTGCCGGCCTGATCGTGCAAGGTATCGACGTTCTGCGTGATCAAAGCGCTGATCCGGCCACGCTGTTGCAACGTCGCCAGCGCCTGATGCGCCGCATTCGGTCGGGCCTTACGCACGCGCGGCCAGCCGAGCATGGCCCGCGCCCAGTAGCGCCGGCGCGATTCCGGGGCGGCGAGAAATTCCTGGTACATCATCGGCTGCCGCCCGCGACGCACGCCGTCACTGTCGCGATAGTCCGGAATGCCCGATGGCGTGCTGATGCCGGCGCCGGTCAATATCAGGAATTTATCGTCGGCCATGGCCTGCAACAGCGTATCGAGATGTTCGCGGATCGGACTATCGAGCATGCTCAGCACTCCAGAATGGGCAGTGCTGGCAGGTTAGCACGCGATCCGCACGGGTTACTTGCGCGCCTCCAGAATCAGGTTGAACGGCGTCTGCGTGGCGCGGCGGAACTGCTTGAACCCGGCCTCGACAAAGACTTTGCGCAGGCGCATTTCCCCAGCCTGCGCACCGAGCCCGAGGCCGACTTCCTGGGACAGCGAATTGGGCGTGCAGATAAACGTCGAGGCGGCGTAGAACAGGCGCCCGACCGCGTTGAGATTATCATCCAGTTTGTCGTTGGCGAACGGTTCGACCAGCAACACCGTGCCGTCGTCTTTCAGCGACTCATAAGCGTGGCGAGCGGCGCCGACCGGGTCGCCCATGTCGTGCAGGCAGTCGAAAAAGCAGATCAGGTCGTACTCGCCGCCGGGATAGTTTTTCGCCGTGCCCTCGAAAAATCTGGCGCGATTGCCCACGCCACCTTCTTCGGCGCGTTGCGTGGCGACTGTGACTGACGGCGCGTGGAAGTCGAAGCCGACAAACTGCGATTTGGGAAACGCCTGGGCCATGATCACCGTCGAGGCGCCGTGGCCGCAGCCGATGTCGGCAACCTTGGCCCCGCGTTCCAGCTTCGCCACCACGCCGTCGAGCGCCGGCAGCCATTCGGCAATCAGGTGACCTTTGTAACCGGGGCGGAAGAAACGTTCGGTGCCGCTGAACATGCACGGATGGTGATCGCCCCACGACAAGGCGCCATTGCCGCGCATGGCCTTGACCAGTTTGTCCTTGTCATGGAAAAACGACGCCACCACGCCGAGACCGCCAGCGACATACACCGGCGAATCCTCCACGGCCAGCGCCAGTGCCTGTTCTTCAGGCAAGCGAAATTGACCGTCAACGTGTTCCATATAGCCTGATGCGGCATGGGCGCTGAGCCATTCGCGTACCAGGCGCGGATTGCAGGTGGTTTTCGCCGCAAGGGCTTCGGGGCTGATCGGTTGGCTGTCGGCCATTGCCCGGTACAGACCGAGTTCTTCGCCGACAATGACATTGGCCAGCATCGCCGCACCACCCATGTCGTTGACCAGTTTGCCCATGAATTCGTTGAGCTTCGCCTCATTCATCACGTGTGCTCCTGAAACAGGATCACCGTCCGGCGGCGTTGAATGTCGAGGCAGGCGCCACCGGGCGGTGGTCACGGATTGGGGCAGGGCACAGCAGACGTCCTGCGGCCCCCTCGACTGGGTAATGAATGAGTCTAGTCTTCTTTTGCTCAATCAGTGCCCAGCCATCGGGGCGGGAACGGGTGCTGACGATAAAAACTGCGCAGCTGTGTCAGGTCGTGCTCATACCAACAGCGCAGCCATTGTTGATACTGCGCTTGCGCGGCAGTTCGCAGTAATGGTCGGTACAGGCTGTCATGGATAGCTTGGGCGGCCTGCATGCCGCTCATCAACGCCTTGAGCACACCGTGCGACGAAGCCGGATCGAGTCGGCATGCAGCATCACCTACGAGAAGGTAGCCGTCACCGGCAACGGTCGCGCTGATGCGCCAGCTTACCTCGGCTCCGCGTATCGTCCCCGATTGCGGTAATGCCTGGAGGTCTTCGGGCAGCATTTGTCTGGACTGCCTGACGGTCTGTAGTGCGTCGGTTTCAAACGCAAGGTGTGTCCAATGGGTCAATTGCGGCCCAATCCGGGCGACCCATGTCCAGCCATCCGTCGTGGCCAGCAGGTGCGGATTGCTCGCGTAGCGGGCCGGCTGACCGTGCAAATATCCACAGCGGGCCACTAACACAGGAGAATCGATTTGCTCTGTCAGGTGCAATTGGCGTCCAAGCCAGCCGGCTGCACCACTGGCATCGATCACGTACGAGGTGTAAAGGCAACCGACGTCGGCTTCTACGCCGATTACCTGTTGCCCGACCGTGAGAGCGCTGTGCGCCCGACACGGCTGGTATATCTCTACACCCGCTGAAGCGGCTTGCTGTAATAACGCGGCGTCCAGTAGCACGCGGCTGATCTGGAAGCCGCGCCACGGGCCAGTTACGTCCGCGCCGAAAGCGTTGAAGCGCGGCGGACCGTTCCAGTGCACCCATTGACCCTCAAAGCGCAGGGTTGACGAGACACAGAGCAGATCGGCGACGCCCAGTTGTCGCAATAACGGTTCGATACCCGGGTGCAGGCTTTCGCCGGGACGGAAGCGGGGAAACGCCTGACGCTCGAGCAAAGCCACGCGCAGTCCACGGCGGGCACAGCTGATGGCGCTCGCACAGCCCGCAGGTCCTGCGCCGATCACTACGACATCAAAGTGTTTCAACCGCGACCTGCCAGGGGCCTGCATCCTGTTTCATCAGGATGAGATCAGTGCTGACAAACAGCAGGACCTGACGCTCGACCTCGACGTGACGCAACTTGAAATCATCATCGGCAATGCTGACGGCTCCGCGCTTGTACATCGAAAAACGCTGCACCCACCCCTCAAGGGCAACGCCGGCTTGCTGCTGTGCGTTGTCGAGTTCGTTGTCTGGTCGCTGCACCTCCAGAAACGACAGCAGTGGCCAGGCATTGCGCCGGGCATTGTCCCTGTCAGCACCAAGCGCACGGTAAACCCTGTACATCGAGACGACGCGTCTTTCATACGCCGTTTGCGAGGTGTGGCCGGTCAGGCGCAGAGAAAACCGGCCTTGCAGGGCGACCTGTGTGTAATCGGCGTGGACGTAGGCGTGGTACTGGGCAAACAGGCGATTGTCTTCAACGATCAGTTGCGGGCCGCGCTGGTCGTCCCAGGCAATGGCGCCGCCCTGGCCGATTTCCTTGTCGGTCAACGGAATGATGGTGTGCAGGCTTGAGCGTGGTTCGAAGACTCGCGCCGAGTCCGGTGCCACCCCCGGCCAAAAGGAGCCCAGCGCCGCGCATATTTTTGCGTCCTCGGGAAACGGGCTTGCCATCTGATAGCCGGCCAACACGTTGATCCATTGCGCATCCGGGGTTTTCTGCCGAACCCATCCTACCTCCCAGCCCGGGCCGAAAACTCCGGCAGCGCCGTCAGGCAGCGAGGAGGGTCGTGGACTTGGTGCGGGCGGGATTTGTGACAGATCGCGCGGGCACGGTTCAGCCGAGGCGACAATCGCCGTCACCCCTCGGTCCGTATGCGAGAACAATTGATCCTCGAGATTCAGGTTGGCGCAGTACCGCACGTTCGAAAGTGCTTCGAGGCGGGCGTGCCAGACGTCGGAGTCAGGCAAAAGCGGCTCTTCGCGGACCCAGTGCAACAGTTTGCGCTGGCTGCACAACGGGTAAAAATCCGGAGGACCGATAATCGAATAAGCGGCCACCGTCGGCAGAAGGTCGTTGAGTGCCGGGCAATCTGGCCGGACCCAGCCGTCGGCGGTTGCGTCCTGATAATGCAGAGCCTCATAACCACCTTGTCGAACCAGTGCTTCGACATCTGCACGGTCGTTCAGGTTTTCGATGCTGCCATCTGCGTTGACCTTGTGCCGACCATGCACCATGCCAGCGGTGTTGGCTGGCATTAGAAACGTCAGCGGTCGGCCGTCGATCTGGGCGGGTTCGACCAGTCGCGCTTTCGACTGTGGGACCAACAGACCCGCGCCCAATTCATCGGCTGGCGCCCAGTCGGCCAGATTTTCGGTCACGACAAAGGGTGCCTGGCTGATTTGCGGTTCCTCCCAGCCAGTGCCGCTGTGACGTAAATGGATATGCCGCAACTTCTCGTTGATCTGATGGTTTTCCAGCGTTACCGACAATTCCATGCCCGCCAGACACTGGTCCCCATCGAACAGTTTGTGCAGCGGCACCCAGAAGTCCAGCTCTGGATCGACTTCAGCCTGAAAGTCCATGGGGCCGAAGCGCTGCGCATCGCCGCGCAACTGCATGGCAATGTAGGCGCTGTAGCGCACCGGCATGACCCGAATGCCATGCACGTCGTCGTCGACAAATGGCAAAAAGCATCGCTGTCTGGCGTCATATCGGGCGGGCGCGGTGCCGACGCGGGCAATGCCGGTGCGCGAAAAGCACAGGTCGGCGTGTCGGCCGTGCACGGTGTCGGCGGCGCAGCGATATTCACTGGCAAAAGCGACCACCGCCAAAGGTGCGCCTGCGGCGGTCAGCCGCAGTTGATCGAGAGTGGGCGGGGCGATGCTGTAGACATAGTTCAGCACGGTTTCGATTTCGCCCGGCGTCGGAAACAGCAGCAGATCTGTTCCGGTTTCATCGACGGTCACTCGCGGTGACGCCAGTGCGTGATAAAGCAGACTGCGCGAGGGCACCGCTGCTTCGATTGCGCGCGTTCCGTCAGGGGCGAAATCTTCGAATCCGCTCAGGTTGCGGTCAATCTTCATCGGCCGCACAAGTTCGGCTGCCAGTGGCTCCGCAAGCAGATCAAGGCCATGGGCCAACATCAGCGAATGCCAGCCGCCGGGGGCCAACCGGCGACACACGTGTGTGACGGATTCGAGCAGAGTCATGGCTGATCCTCGTTACGGTTCGCGAGCCGTCATCAGACAGCACAAGGCTGATGCCCCGCTACTGTCAGGTCTGACAGTAGCGGGGCGTCTGGACATGCATAACCATAGGGGCCTTTGCCTGGGCGTAACAGTCGGGAGATTCCGACGAGGTTGTAGGCAGATGCCTGCTGTTTGGATGGCAACAGCAGGGGGCAGGAGGGAAATTTAAACGGTGGCTATCAGCCGGGCAGCGGCAACTTCAGCTCAGCGCACAACCCGCCACCTTCACGATTGCTCAACAGCAGCGAGCCACCGAGCGCCATCGCCAGTTGCTGGGCGATCGCCAGCCCGAGCCCGGTGCCGCCGGTGTCACGATTGCGCGAGTTTTCCACGCGGTAGAACGGTTCCAGTACCTGCGCCAGTTCGGCCTCGGCGATGCCCGGGCCGCGATCGAGGACTTTCACCGACAGGCTGTTGCCCTGCGCTTCGACCTGCAATTGCGCGGCGCCGGCGAATTTCAGGGCGTTGTCGGTCAGGTTCACCAGCACCCGGCGCAGGGCCTGCGGACGGGTTTCGATTACCGCTTTGCTTTTGCCGCCGAGCTGCACGTCCTTGCCCATGTCCTGATAGTCGAAGACCAGGCTGTCGAGGAACGAGTCGAGATCAGTACGCCGGCTTTCTTCGGTGGCGCCGTGAACGCTGCGGGCGTAGGCCACGCCTTCGCGCACCAGATGCTCGATCTCGCCCAGATCGCTGCTCAGTTTGTCTTTCTCGACGGAGTCGTCCATGAACTCTGCGCGCAATTTCATCCGGGTGATCGGCGTTTGCAGGTCGTGGGAAATCGCCGCGAGCAGTTGCATGCGTTCTTTCAGGTAGGCGGCGATGCGCGTCTGCATGGCGTTGAACGCCCGTGCCGCGTGGACAACTTCGGTCGGCCCTTGCTCGTCGAGCTTGATCGGGTGAGCGTTGGGGTCGAGGGTTTCCACCGCGTTGGCGAGGCGGGTGAGGGGACGGATGGCAATGCGCACGGCGAGCCAGGTGCAGAGGATCAGCAACGCCAGTTGGCCCAACAGCACCACCGGCAACCACGGTGACAACGGCACCATCGCCGGACGGATATCGATGGTCACCGGGCTGCCGTCGCTCAGGCGCAGGTGGCCCTGGAAATGTTGTCTCGGACCGCCGGGAACTTCGGTAAACACGATTGGATAAGTGTCACCGATGGCCGCAGTGATCGAAGCGATCGCGACGGACTTTTCAGCCGAGGTCACCGGCATGCCCGGTTCGCCCTCGTTGAGCAGGTAGCCGTAATTGCGCCGGGCCAGACGCGGCAGCCAAGCCTCGCGTTCGGCGGCGGGCAGGCGATCGAGGATCGCCATCGACGTCGAGACGTCGGTTTCGAGGTTGCCGAGCATGGTGCTTTTCGCGCTCTGGTAACGCTCGTAATACTGCGCGCCGAACGACAGGCCCTGCGCCAGAATCAGCCCGATCAGGAATATCAGCGACAGGCGCGAGGCGAGGGTACGCGGCCATTGCAGCTTGAGTTTCATGCCGACGCCCCAAGCAGTTCGACCGGCAGCGAAAACACATAACCTTCACTGCGCACAGTCTTGATGTAGGCCGGTTCGCGGGCATCGTCGAGCAGACGTTGACGCAAGCGGCTCACCAGCAAATCAATGGAGCGATCGAACAGATCGGCCTCGCGGCCCTGGGTCAGGTTGAGCAGTTGATCGCGGCTGAGCACCCGTTGCGGATGGTCGAGGAACACCCGCAGCAGGCGGTATTCGGCGCCGCTGAGGGCAACCATGGTGCCGTCGCTGTCGAGCAGGTGGCGGGCCGAGGTGTCCAGTTGCCAACGACCGAACGCCAGCAGGCGTCCGGCTTCGGTGACCACCAGATTCGGCGGCAGCATGCGCGTGCGGCGCAATACGGCGTTGATCCGCGCCAGCAGTTCGCGGGCGGCGAACGGTTTGGTCAGGTAATCGTCGGCGCCCATTTCCAGGCCGATGATGCGGTCGGTCTCATCGTTGCGCGCGGTGAGCATCAGCACCGGCGTCGCCTTGTGTTTGCCCACGCGCAATTCGCGGCACAGCTGCAGGCCATCGTCGCCGGGCATCATGATGTCGAGCACGATCAGGTCGACGGTGTTGGCATCAAGGAAGCTGCGCATCTGCCGGCCATCGGCGACCACTGTCGTGCGCAGGCCGTTCTTCTTCAGGTAGTTGCCTACCAGTTCACGGATCTCGCGATCGTCGTCGACGATGAGAATGTGATCGACATGTTCCATCGGTTCAAGCCTCTGTCAAAAGGGGAATGCCGTGCAGTCTATAGCGCCGTGGAACGCACGCCTGCCTGCCTTTGTATTGCAGTGTATCTGCCCCGACGGCGGATACACGCCGACGCAAAATCACGATTTTTTCGGGGTTTTGTATCGCTCTGTATCTACACACTGCAGGGATACACAACGAGTGATTCTCGTCCTTTCCTGACACAGACGCGATACCTCGAAGGCCTCAAATAGGCTCCATCGAGGCACACACAGACCGCCTCGGCTCAAACCCACTGAAGCCTTGAGGACTACACCATGAACAACAAATCCGTATTCGCCGCCTGCCTGTTCGCCGCGCTGAACATCTGCACCCTGTCGGCCCACGCCGAAGCTGACGTCAGCCGGCAAACCTACACCTACGGCACCCATCTGGATATCCAGAAAGTGCTGTCGATGACCGAAGACACCTCGGTGACCTGCGGCATCACCGAGGCGCGCATGACCTACCTCGATTCCGCCGGCAAAACCCGCGAGCTGGATTACAGCAAATTCGCTGACGGCTGCAACAACCAGAACTGAGTCATCCCTACTTTTTCTGCAAGGAGTTATGCCATGAACAACGTCTCGCGCTTTCTGACCGCAGCAGCCTTCGCCTTCACCGGTGCCGCCGCCCACGCCAACAGTGCTGTGGAGCAGAGCAGTTGCGCCAGCAGCACCTGCTTCCAGCTGACCACCGTGGCGAAGGAGGGCAGCGATGCCTTGATCGCCGCTGACGGCTCCAGCCGCACACCGCAGGGGCAGATGGTCGCCGCTGATGGTTCCAGCCGCACACCGCAGGGCCAGATGGTCGCCGCTGACGGATCGAGCCGCACACCGCAGGGCCAGATGGTTGCCGCTGATGGTTCCAGCCGCACACCGCAGGGCCAACTGGTCGCGGAAAACGGTGCCAGTCGTACGCCTCAAGGGCAGTTGCTCG
>NZ_RAZO01000226.1:17180-18551 GCF_004307535.1 Pseudomonas sp. Sample_9 | reverse complement strand
GGCCAACTGGTCGCGGAAAACGGTGCCAGTCGTACGCCTCAAGGGCAGTTGCTCGACGGCCAGACTGCATGAGCCACGGCGTAAATAAAGCGAGCTAGCGAGGGACGTTTCCCTCGCTGGCCGGTTGCGTGCCCAGCCCCCACTTCAAGGTGACCCCTTATGTACCTCATTGCATTTCTCGGCGGTCTGCTGACCGTTCTCAGTCCGTGCATCCTGCCGGTGGTGCCGTTTCTGTTCGCTGGCGCCAACCGTACCCGTTCCTCGATCCTCCTGACTCTCGCCGGCATGGCGCTGACCTTTGCGCTGATCTCCAGCCTCGCGGTGGTCAGCAGCGAGTGGGTGATTCAGGCCAGCAACACCGGCCGCCACGTTGCCTTGCTGGTCATGGCGCTGTTCGCCCTGTCGCTGATCTCGGCCCGCGTCGGTGACTGGCTGACCAGGCCGTTTGTCGCGCTCGGCAATCGTCTCGATCAGGACACGCGTAAACGTGCAGGACCGATGGGCTCGATCATGCTCGGTGTCGCCACCGGCCTGTTGTGGGCGCCGTGTGCCGGGCCGATCCTTGGGGTGATTCTGACCGGCGCAATGTTGCAAGGCGCCAATGCCCAGACCAGCCTGTTGCTGCTGGCTTACGGCGTCGGCAGTGCCTTGTCGCTGGGCACGTTGATTTTTGCCGGGCGCGGTCTGGTCAATCGGCTGAAACCGTCGATCCCGTTCAGCGGCTGGTTGCGCCGTGGTGCCGGGGTTGCGGTACTTGCTACGGTCGCGGTGATTTCGACGGGCGCCGACAAAACCCTGCTCGCCAATACGTCTTCGGAGGGCGTGGCCAGCGTCGAGAAAAACGTCCTGGAAAACGTGCCGAAAGTGGTCGACTACTTCGTCAGCAAGGTCCGCGCCGATTCGATGATGGACGAGGCCCAGGGCGCGATGCCATCGCTGTCGGGGGCTGTGCAATGGCTCAACTCACCGGAACTCAGCGCCGAATCCCTGCGCGGCAAAGTGGTGCTGGTGGACTTCTGGACTTACGACTGCATCAACTGCCAGCACACCCTGCCGTATGTCAAAGACTGGGCGCAGAAATATGAGAAGGACGGGCTGGTGGTGATCGGCGTACACACCCCCGAATACGGCTACGAGCGCATCATCGACAACGTCAAGGATCAGGTGAAAAAACTCGGCATCACCTACCCGGTAGCGATCGACAACGACTACGCGATCTGGCGCAACTTCAGCAATCAATACTGGCCGGCGCATTACCTGATCGACGCCAAGGGCCAGATGCGTTACAGCCACTTCGGTGAAGGTCGCTATGCCGAGCAGGAGCAGATGATCAAGCAGTTGCTGGAGGAGGCCAAGGCACCGGCCGCCTGA
>NZ_RAZO01000226.1:13670-17080 GCF_004307535.1 Pseudomonas sp. Sample_9 | reverse complement strand
GCAGGAGCAGATGATCAAGCAGTTGCTGGAGGAGGCCAAGGCACCGGCCGCCTGATCAAGCGACAATGGCTCAGGGGTCACCGACCTTGAGCCATTATGCTTTTTCCCTGATTTCTTCCCACGACATGCATCCCAGGCTCGCTTCGCGACGTACCGTGTTTCATGAGCTTGACAGATCTTCACCGCTCATCGGCAAAGTGCCGTATTTATAGGGCTGACGGACGATTGGCAAGGACGGCGGCCGGTGCTGGCGCGATAGTGAGCGGGCGAGGTCGTTATCAATCTCGCAACGTCGCCAACACTTATAAAAAGAACAGTGAGGTTGCCATGCCCAAATTCGTGATTGAACGCGAGATTCCAGGCGCAGGGAAGCTGTCAGAGGACGAACTCAAAGCCGTTTCGCAGTCTTCCTGTCAGGCACTAAGGGATCTGGGGCCGCAAGTGCAGTGGCTGCAGAGCTATGTGACTGCCGACAAAATCTATTGTGTGTATATCGCTCCCGATGAAGAACAGGTGCGCGAGCACGCCAGGCTCGGCGGTTTCCCGGCCAACAGCGTAGCGCGAGTGGTGCGGGTGATCGATCCGACCACTGCTGAATGACCTGCGTATGAATCGGCCACGGAGCTCGCTGCCATGAGTACCCCGATTGATCTCACTGCCCTGAAGGAACGTCAGAAAGTCGCTTGGGCCAGTGGCGACTACGCCGTGATCGGCACCACTTTGCAAATCGTCGGAGAAAGCCTCGCCGAGGCCTGCGATCTGCGCTGCGATGAAGAAGTGCTGGATGTCGCCGCCGGTAACGGCAACGCGACCCTGGCAGCGGCGCGGCGCGGTTGTGTGGTGACCTCGACCGATTACGTGGCGGCACTGCTGGAGCGTGGTCAGGATCGCGCCCGGGCCGAACATCTGGAGGTGATTTTTCAGGTGGCCGATGCCGAGGCGCTACCGTTTCCCGATGAAAGTTACGACGCCGTACTGTCCACGTTCGGGGTGATGTTTGCGCCAGATCAGGTGACCGCTGCGAGTGAGCTGGGGCGGGTTTGCCGTCGCGGCGGGCGGATCGGTATGGCGAACTGGACGCCGGAGGGTTTCGTCGGGCAGATGTTCAAGATTCTCGGCCAGCATCTGCCGCCGCCAGCGGTTGCTCAGCCGCCATCGAACTGGGGCTCGGATGCGTGGCTGCACAAGCAGTTCGATGATCTCGATTTTCTTGTTCGGGTATCCCGCAACCACTTCAATTTCCGCTATCGCTCGGCGGCGCATTTCATTGACATCTTTCGGCACTGGTACGGGCCGGTGCACAAGGCATTTGCGGTGTTGTCGCCGGAGGCCGGGCAGGCGCTGGAGGATGATCTGACGGCGTTGCTCAATCGCTCGAATCGGGCAGGAGAGGCGTCGTTGGTGGTGCCGAGTGAGTATCTGGAGGTGGTGATTACCAAGCGCTAGTCCACATCGGATCTCCTGATTGATGAATATCTCTGTGGGAGCGAGCCTGCTCGCGAAAGCGGTGTGCCAGTCAACCTTGATGTTGATGGAACCACCGCATTCGCGAGCAGGCTCGCTCCCACAGGGGATGTGCTTATTTCAAATGGCCGCGATCAAACCACTCCAGCGCCGTGCGCCAGATGCAGATCCCGAGGAAATAAGCCGACATCAGCAACCACAAACCCATCACCAGCGGATTGATCACTGGGTGATTGAGCACCAGCGACAGGCTGCACAACAGCCAGATCGCCGTCACCGCGATATTGATTGGCATGAAACGACGCACGCGGAACGGGTGCAGGAACTTCATCCGCGTCACCGTCAGCAATGCCAGCGCGATTACGGTGAGGAAGGTAATCCACGGTCCCGGACCAATGATGTACAAACACAACGCAACCACGTTCCAGGCCGCCGGGAAGCCGACAAAATAGTTGTCCTTGCTCTTCATGTTGACGTTGCAGAAACAGAACAGCGACGACACGAGGATCACCGACACCGTCAGCAACAGGGTGTAATCAGGCAGGGGAATGTAGCGGTAGATAAACAGTGCCGGGATGAATACATACGTCAGGTAATCGATGACCAGATCGAGGATCGAACCGTCGAAACTCGGCAGCACCGATTGCACGTTTACCTTGCGCGCCAGTGCGCCATCGAGGCCGTCGACGATCAGCGCCACGCCCAGCCACATCAGGCAATGGATCGGCTGGTTTTCCAGCAGGGCGAGGGTGGCAAGAAAGGCGGTGACCACGCCAGTCGCGGTAAAACCATGGGCGCCCCATGCTTTGAGCCTGGCGATGTGTACGGTGGATATCACGGGGGCGTTCTCCAGAAAGTGAAGCAAGCCGGGTATCGCCCATTATCAGAAAGGGCGTCGGCAAACCGGGTCGGGTTGCAGCTATCGACCGGTTTCGCCGGGATAAGGTTCACCACCCATGAATCTTAGCTGGCTCGCGGAAAATTTCTCGGGTGCGATTTCATCGGTTACCCGGCGTCAGCCCAACGGTGCTGGCGCTATGGCTGCGTCGGTCTATCGTTGCCAGACGCAATCAGGCCGGGGCCTCGGAGGATAACGTCATGAACACCAGCGATTTGCTTGAACAACTGCTGCGAGGCCAGGCCTCGGCGGCACAACAACGCGGGGCTTCGACCGGTGACGGTCTGGGCGGATTGCTCGGTGGCCTGTTGGGCGGCGGCAGTCAGACCGGAGCGGGTGGGGCGGCTGCTTCGGGTGGCCTCGGCGGCTTGGGTGGTTTACTCGGTGGCCTGCTCGGCGGTGGTGGCCTGGGAAGCGCACTTGGTGGCGGTAGCCGAAGCCGTACCGGCGGGACCAATTACGCGGCGCTCGCATCGCTGGGGATGATGGCCTACCAGGCGTACCAGGCCTGGCAACGCAGCCAGGCCAGCAATGCGCCGCAAGATATGCCACAAACCGCCGACCTGCTCGCCGGCCCGCAAATCGAAACCCACAGCCACGCGGTGCTGCGCGCATTGATCGCCGCCGCCAAGGCTGACGGCCGCATCGACGACGCAGAAAAGCACCTGATCAGCAGCGAAATCGGCAAACACACCGCCGATCCGCAGTTGCAACAATGGCTTGATGGCGAAGTCGCCAAGCCACTGGATCCCCGCGAAGTGGCGCAATCCGCTGACGGCGATCCTGCCGTAGCCGCCGAAATGTACCTGGCCAGCGTCATGCTGGTGGACGACCAACAGGACGCCGAACGCAGCTATCTCGATGAGCTGGCCGCAGCTTTACAGATCGATCCGGATCTGCAAGTTCATCTGGAACAGCAGGCGAAAGGACAAGCCTGACGCAACGTCAAAAGATCGCAGCCTTCGGCAGCTCCTACCTTTGGAATACGGTGCAACTGTAGGAGCTGCCGAAGGCTGCGATCTTTTGATCTTCAGAGCCAGAAAGGAAA